>VGIE01000453.1 GCA_016867955.1 Betaproteobacteria bacterium | reverse complement strand
ATGCCTTGCGTGGCCGGAAAGCGGACCTCGCCCATGGCGTTGCCTTGCATCACCCGCGAGAACAGTTCGCCGCGTCCGGCATCGAGCAGGAACAGGGAACTGCGGTCCACGCCCAGCGTCTCGGTGACGACCTCCATGAGGCGGGGGATCAGCACGTCGAGAGACAGGCTGTCGGACACCTTGCTGGCGATGTCGGCAAAGCGCGCCTGCCGGCGCGCGGTCTTCACCAGGCGCCGCAGCAAGTCCTCGCGGTCCGCCTCCGTCAACCCGTGCAGGTGCTCGCGCACCTTGGCGCGAGGCGTGTCCGGATCGATGATCCAGCGCACGGTGTCGGCGGTGATCGCAGGTTTCATGGCGTTACGGTCAGGCATAGCAACGACATTCTAGCCGGCGGGCCGCGGAACGGTGAGTTCCCGGCGCCGGGCGGCGCGACAGGCTGTCAGCAATTGCAATGGACAAGTGGTACCGTTGCCAGATTATCCATGAAACTGTCAGCAAATGACAGGCGGGGAGGGCGCCGGCAGGCACACCGGCCCGGCGTCGCCCGGGTGACGATGCCTCATGCCGTCGCCAGCCGCACCGTGCCGTCTTCCGCCCGAAGTTTGAGCGTACGCGCATGGAACGCCGCCACCTCCGGGTTGTGGGCGATGCTGGTGATGGCGGTGCCGGGCAGGCGCGTGACCAGCAGTTCGTACATGGCGCGCTCGAGCGACTCGTCCATGGAGGCGGTGGCCTCGTCGAGGAAGAGGAAGTCCGGCTGGTGGAGCAGGGCGCGGGCCACGGCGAGGCGCTGCTGCTCGCCGCCGGACATCAGCATCGACCAGTTCTGCGTCTCCTCGAGCCGCTCCGTGAAGCGCTCCAGGCGGCAGTCGCGCAGCGCCTCGCGCAGCGCCTCGTCGCCGAACGCGTCCGCCGGCGCGGGGAAGGACACCGCCTCGCGCAGCGTGCCGATGGGGATGTAGGGCTTCTGCGGCAGGAACAGCACGCGGGCATCGGTTGGCACGCGGATGTTGCCGCGGCCGAAGGGCCAGATGCCGGCCAGCGCGCGGAAGATGGTGCTCTTGCCGCTGCCCGAGGGCCCGGTGATGAGCAGGCGCTCGCCGGGGGCGATGGCGAAGCTCGCGTCCGCAAGCAGGGTGCGGGCTGGGCCGCTCTCGCTGCCCGGGACGGTGAGCGAGAGCGCGTCGGCGCGAATGCCCGGTCCGCTGTCGCGCACCTGCGGGATGGCGGGGGCGGCCTCTGCCTCGTGCACCGTGGCGTCGAGCGCGGCGTGGAAGGTGAGCAGGCGGTCGACGCTGGCGCGCCAGTTGGCCAGCGTGCCGTAGCTCTGTACGAACCAGGACAGCGCGCCCTGCACCTGGCCGAACGCCGAGGCGATCTGCATCAGGCCGCCAAGCGGCATGGCGCCCGAGAAGTAGCGCGGCGCGGCGACGATGAACGGGAAGATGATGGCGATCTGGCTGTAGCCCGCGGTGAAGCCGGTGAGCCGCTTGGTGAAGCGCATCAGCTGCCACCAGTTGCCGCGGATGCGCTCGAAGCGGGTCAGCAGCCCCTCGCGCTCGGGCCCCTCGCCGTGGTACAGCGCCACGCCCTCGGCGTTCTCGCGCAGGCGCATCAGCGTGAAGCGGAAGTCGGCCTCGTAGCGCTCCTGCTGGAAGTTGAGGCCGATCAGCGGCCGGCCGACGTAATGGGTGATGATGCTGCCGGCGACGGCATAGATCAGCGCGGCCCATACCATGTAGCCGGCAATGGTGTGGCCGAACAGCGTGATCGGGCCCGACACCGTCCACAGGATGGTGATGAAGGACACCAGCGTCACCACCGCGGACAGCAGGCCCAGCGACAGGGACAGCGTGCCGTCGGTAAACAGCTTGAGATCCTCGGCGATGCGCTGGTCGGGGTTGTCGGTGCCGCGGCGGTCCAGCTCCAGCCGGTAATACACCTGCCGGTCCATCCAGTCGGCGATGTAGCGGTTGGTGAGCCAGACGCGCCAGCGCATGGTGAGCATCTGCGTGAGGTAGAGCTTGTAGATGGCGGCGGCAATGAACATCACGGCAAGGAAGGCGAAGTAGAGGATGAGGTCCTTGAAGTCGGCATAGTTCTTCTGCTCCAGCGCGTTGTAGAACTCGCGGTTCCAGGTGTTGAACTGCACATCGATGTACACCAGGCCGAGGGTCAGCGCGATGATGGCGATGAGCAGCCCCCAGGCGCGGCCGCGCTCTTCCGACTGCCAGTAGGGGTAGGTGAGGGACCATACCTTGCCGAGGAAGCGGCGCGAGCTGTCGAGCTTGAGTCGGGTCATGTCGGATCCGTGGGGGAGTTGGGAGCGCGAAAGAGGAGTAACTGCCGTGCGGCCAGCAGTTTGCATCATTCCATGGGCCGTGGGGGAGGTCGCGCCGAAGCCCGCGAGGGTCGATGGGCGCAGGCGCGCCCCGCATGGCACTAACCGGTTGCGGCTCAGAATGCCTGACAATGCGAGGGGATACATCCCCTCGTGCTCCCCTAAGTCAGGGCGCCTAAAGGCGATTCTCGTCGGCGCGCTTAGTCCCGGGTTGCCCCGACCAGGTCGGCCATCGCCAGCGCGCTGCTGTCGCCCAGGGAACGCAGTCCGGCCGCCACGCCCCTGCGGTCTTCGGCCGGGCGGTTCTGGCTCACCTACCACTTGCCCT
>VGIE01000452.1 GCA_016867955.1 Betaproteobacteria bacterium | reverse complement strand
GAACGGACGGTTCCAGACCGTATTCGTCTCGTGCATCGCGAACAGCACCCGCCGATGTACCGGCTTCAGGCCATCCCTGATATCGGGAAGCGCCCGCCCGACGATCACGCTCATCGCGTAATCGAGGTAGGAACGCCGCATTTCTTCTTCGAGGCTGACTGGCAGCGTTTCCTTGGCGAACTGATCCATGTGCTCTTTGCGGTAACGGCGCGGACCGACCTTAGATCGCTCCCCGAAAAGACCGGGGGAAACCGTCTTGGCGACCCTTCGCCTGAGCGTGAAATTTTATCAGTAACGGCCCCCCGGGCCAAACCCAAAGCGCAATTAAAGTACCGCTGCACCGCGGCCCGGTTATCTTCAGGGAATCGGCGGAAGCGCCATCGCAGCCAAGGGCGTGGTGTATGATCTTCGCCACCCACGCAAAGCCCCGTTCACTCGGCTTTTTCCACCTCGACAGCCTGCGCCGACCATGAACTGCCTGCCGACCGACGCGCTTGATTGCCGGCGCACAAGCGCACCCCGGTGACTCGGCAATCCGTCGACAGCGTCATCAGCGCGCGCTGGGTCATCCCGGTCGAGCCCGGTGCGCTGGCCCTCTCCTTCCATAGCGTCGCCATCCACGCGGGGCGCATTGTCGCCGTGTTGCCGACGAAGGATGTGGCAACGCGGTTTGAAGCGGGGGAGTCGATCTCGCTCGGGGATCACGCCCTCATTCCCGGCCTGGTCAACCTGCACACCCATGCATCCATGTCGCTGCTGCGCGGGCTGGCCGACGACCTGCCGCTGATGCGCTGGCTCAAGGGCCACATCTGGCCCGCCGAAGCGCGCCATGTGTCCGATCAGTTCGTGTATGACGGCACGCTGCTGGCCTGTGCCGAGATGCTGCGGGGAGGCATCACGACGTTCAACGACATGTACTTCTTCCCGGGCGCCGCGGCCCGGGCTGCCCGTGACGCCGGCATGCGCGCCTCGGTGGGCATCATTGCCATCGAATTCCCGACGGTCTACGCCAGCGACCCCGATGATTACTTGGGCAAGGGGCTCGCTGTTCGCGACGAAATGAGGAACGTCCCGCGACTGTCCTTCTGCATGGCGCCGCACGCCCCCTACACCGTATCGGACCGCACCTTCGAGCGGATACGCGTGATGGCCGACGAACTCGACCTCCAGGTGCACGTGCACCTGCATGAAACGCATGAAGAGATCGAAAAAAGCCTTGACCAGTACAAGATGCGCCCGCTGGCCCGCCTGAACGCTCTCGGGCTGGTCGGCCCGCGCCTCATCGGCGTGCATTCCGTACACCTCACGACCGGCGAAATCGAGTTGCTGGCCGCCTCTTCGACCTCCGTCGCGCATTGCCCGTCCTCAAACCTCAAGCTGGCCAGCGGCTTTGCGCCGGTAGCCCGAATGCTGGATGCGGGAATCAACCTCGGCCTGGGCACCGACGGCGCGGCAAGCAACAATCGGCTTGACATGTTCCAGGAAATGCGCACCGCGGCCCTGCTGGCGAAAGCCCATGCGGGTCGGGCAGACGCCATGCCTGCCGCCACCGCGCTCAGGGCGGCGACGCTCAACGGGGCGCGGGCGCTCGGGTTGGAGCGAATCACCGGCTCGATCCTTCCAGGCAAGGCTGCGGACCTTTGCGCCGTCTCCATGGCGGGACCGGAAATGTCCCCATGCTATGATCCCGTCTCACATCTGGTGTATGTTGCCGGCCGTGAGAATGTCACACATGTCTGGGTAGCCGGCACCCCGGTTCTGCAGGACAGAAAACTCGTAAATCTCGATTTATCGGACTTGGACAATCGGGCGCGGATGTGGCAGAATAAGATTGGCGTGGAAACATTGACTTAGGTAGCGTATTGATTAAATCAGGTTGGCTTGCGTCGGCCTGCACCAGCGGAATATGAAACTGGCTTCGAGGTTTGGTCCTTCCGTACTCGGGCAGGCACCAAGCGTTCAGGGCAAGACCATTTGAGGAGACAGTATGATTAGGGCAGATCTGACCAAATCCGCGGCGCTGTTCGTGACTTCCGCGACACTCGTCGCTGCGCTGGCCTCCGGCGCGGCAGTCGCCCAGGACAGCTCGATCGGCTACTGGAAGGACAACTCGGGCAAGGTCGTCCGCAGCGGCACGAACCTGTGCTGGCGGGCGGGCTACTGGACGCCGGCAATGGCGACAGCAGAATGCGATCCTGATCTGGTTCCGAAGCCGGCTGCCAAGCCTCCTGCCGCGCCTGCTGCAGCCCCCGCTCCCGCAGCACCGGGCGTGACGCCTGCCGCGCCGGCGCCTGCACGGGCCCCCGCCCCCGCCCCGGCCGAAACGCCAAAGCCCCCTGCAAAGCCCGCCGCCGCGCCTGTCACCCAAAAGGTCACGCTGTCGTCCGATGTCCTGTTCGACTTCGACAAGGCGATCGTCAAGCCGGAAGGCAAGATCAAGCTTGATGACCTCGTTGGCAAACTGAAGGCGGTCAACCTCGAAGTCATCATCGCCATCGGCCACACCGATTCGGTCGGCAGCAACGCGTACAACCAGAAGCTCTCGGTACGTCGCGCCAACGCCGTCAAGGCCTACTTCGTCAGCAGGGGCGTTCCGGCGAACCGCATCTACACGGAAGGCAAGGGAGAAACCAGCCCGGTGGCCACGAACAAGACCAAGGAAGGCCGCCAGAA
>VGIE01000451.1 GCA_016867955.1 Betaproteobacteria bacterium | reverse complement strand
ACTCATCATCACTCCGGCCGGGTGCGGGCGACCACGCGCAGCTGAAGGCGCGGAGCGGCGGAAAAATCGACAGGGCGGGGAAAGTCATGGGGCGCAACGATAACCCACGCCGCGCACGCTGTCATCGCGCTGTCATCGCGCTTTCATCGCACGGTCATCTCGTTGTCATCGCATGGGCGCGGAAATATCCGGGCACGCTGCGCGGCATTGCACTTATCATCTGCCCCATGCGGCGCGGCCGATGCAGCAATGTCCGTCTGTGCCGCCCGATGACTCAGGGTTGTCGGCAATACCGACCTACAAGGGGGAGCACATGCACAAGCGCATTTCACGGCTGCTGGCTGCTGCGTTGCTGGCCGGTTCCGCATCGTTGGCCGCCGCACAGGAATTTCCGACCCGGCCGATCCGGCTGGTCACGCCGGTCACGCCAGGCACCGTCACCGACACCATGGCGCGTCTCTATGCCAACCATCTCAACACGCGCCTGGGCTGGACGATCGTCATCGACAACAAGCCGGGCGGCGATTTCTTTCCGAGCACGCTGTCGGTGCTGCAGGCGCCCGCCGACGGCTATTCGATCTTCCACATTCCTGCCGGCCTCACCATTCTGCCGGCAACCCGCACTGACCTGCCCTGGGATCTGAAGCGCGACCTCCTGCCGCTGACGCGGGCAGTGGACATTCCCCTGCTCTTCGCAGCCACGGCCTCGCTGCCCGCCAACAACCTGCAGGAATTCATTGCCTACGCCAAGGCCAATCCGGGCAAGGTTTCCTACGGCGGCGTCGGCACCGCCTCGCCCACGACGCTCGCCGTCGAGTACCTGAAACTCGCCTACAACCTCGACATCGTGCTGGTGCCCTACAAGGATGGCGCTGTGATGACGCCGGACCTCGTGGCCGGCCGGGTGCAGGCGGCGGTCAACCTGGTGGGCTCGTTCACCGCCTTCATCAAGGAGGGCAAGCTCAAGCCCATCACGCTGTTCGGCGGCCAGCGCACCCCGGCGCTGCCGCAACTGCCCACCGCATCCGAATCGACGAAGAACCCGGATCTGGAAATCACCTCGTGGACCGGATTCGCCGTCCGCACCGGAACGCCCAGGGCCATCACGGACCGGCTGGAGCGCGAGCTGCTCGCGGTGGCGAAGCTGCCCGAGGTCCGCGAGCGCAAGATCCAGCTCGGCTACGACCCGCTGGTGGAGGATTCGGCCGGATTCGCCAGGCGCATCGACCTCGACCTCGAGCGCTTCGGCAAACTGATCCGCAGCGCCAAGATCCAGATGAAGTAGTCGCCGCCAGCCCGCGGCATCGGATCAGAAGCCGATGCGCTGCCGCCTGGCGCTGCGGTTTTCCTGGATGTCTTCGGGGCTGATCTCGGCGCGGCCCGCCAGCTTGGCATTGCCGAAGCCGGCCTGGATCGCGCGGCGCATCTCCCGCGGGCCGAAACACGACAGCTTCTCGAGCAGCGCCTGCGAGGGCGCCTCCGGAAACACCCGGCCCCAGTCGTGCCGGTTGCGGATCTCGCAATAGATGGTCTGCGCGATGCGCATCGCGCCGGCTTGGTCCGGCGGGCTGATTTCATAGACGTTCATGCGGTTGAGGATGGGCTCGGGGATGCGCGCCGCATCGTTGGCTGTGGCGAACCACACCGCGCCCGAGGCATCGATGGGCAGCTCGGCGAACTCGTCGACGAAGCGCGTCGCGGTGCCGCCTTCGAGAAGCTCGTACAGCGCGCCAAGCGGATCGTACTGGCCGTCACCGCCGGCCTTGTCGATTTCGTCCACCAGGATCACCGGGTTGGCGTAGTCGCCGTTGACCAGCGTGTCGAACACCTTGCCGGGCTTTGCGTTCTTCCACTGCGAGGAGGCGCCCGACAGCACCCAGCCCGCGGTAAGCGAGCTCATCGGCACGAAGCCGTGGCCGGTGCCCATGAGGTCGGCAATGCGCCGCGCGAAATGCGTCTTGCCGATGCCCGGCTCGCCGAGCAGCAGCATCGGCGGCAATTCGATGGCATCGGCCGAATCGACGCACAGCGCAAGCTGCTTGCGGATGTCTTCCAGCACCTCGGCGAAATTCGGCAGCTCCTCGAACAGGACTTCGAGCGCCGGCATCGCCGAGGGCTTGACGACGAAGCGCTGTCCGCCGAGCTTGAGCATCTTCTCGTACAGGGTGCGCAGGCCTTCGTTCGCCGTGGCGGGCAGCTCGCCGAGCGCGCGCTCGACATTGCCGATGCTGTAGAGATCCTTGAACCCCGCGATGGGGAGCACTGCGGGTAGCCCGGCCGGGGCAGCGGGTGAAGTGGAAGGAACCGTCATGGTTGCAGACATGTTGTTATCTCCTTCGTGATGGCGACGCAATCGACGCCGTGCGAATCCTTGCACAGCATTCATTGTCTAGCAACAATCGGTCCAGCAGCATTCAGGCGATGTGGCATATTCCCTTAACGTTCTCTGCTGCTGATTCGCCGACCCTGAAGGCGCGGGATGCTCGTCTCTGGCAGTCGCTGCCGATGAGTGCTGACAGGATCGGTTGCACCAGCCAGCGACAGAACGCACCGAATTTGAGACGGAAGCCGGGTCGAGTGAGTCGGCGCGCTCAGGCCTGTCCCAGCAGCGTATGGGCAATCCCGAGCTGCTGCAGCACGGGCAGGGTCTCGTCGAGGTAACGCCGGTGGCGCGCACCCAGCT
>VGIE01000450.1 GCA_016867955.1 Betaproteobacteria bacterium | reverse complement strand
CCCGGAAGGTTGCGTTAGGGAGGTTCTCAACGATTTCCCCCTGCATCTGGATCACGTCTTCCTTGGACATAACCTCGGCTTGCTCCCTTTGTCTATCGGGCGGGAAATCCCGCACCCTTGAAATTGGCCTTCTTCAGCAAACTCTCGTACTGGTGCGTCATGATGTAGGCCTGCACCTGTGCCATGAAATCCATGGTGACGACCACGATGATCAGCAGCGACGTCCCGCCAAAATAGAACGGCACGTTCCAGCGAAGTATCAGCAGCTCGGGCAAGAGGCAAACGAGCGTCACGTAGGCCGCGCCCGCCAGCGTCAGTCGCAGCAGTATCCTCTCGAGATACCGCGAGGTCTGGTCGCCTGGCCGGATTCCCGGCACAAAGGCACCAGACTTCTTCAGGTTGTCGGCCGTCTCGCGAGGGTTGTACTGCAGCGCCGTATAGAAGAAGCAGAAGAAAATGATGGCACCCGCGTACAGCATCACGTAAATCGGCTGACCCGGCGACAGGGTCGCGGCGATGTCCTTGAGCCAATTCGCCCCTTCGTTGGCGCCGAACCAGCCGGCAAGCGTTACCGGAAAGAGAATGATCGAACTGGCAAAGATCGGCGGAATCACGCCGGCCATGTTGAGCTTGAATGGAAGGTGCGATGTCTGGCCGCCGTAGATCTTGTTCCCTACCTGCCGCTTGGCATAGTTGACCAGGATCTTGCGCTGCCCGCGTTCCACGAAACAGACAGCCCAGGTCACGAAGACGACCGCTGCCGATATCAACAGCGCGGACAGCGGGTGCATTGCGCCGGTCCTGACCAGTTCGAGCATGCCGGCGATGGCACTTGGCAGCCCCGCCGCTATCCCGGCGAAGATGATGATTGAAATTCCGTTTCCTAGGCCCCGCTCGGTGACCTGCTCTCCCAGCCACATCAGGAACATCGTGCCGGTGACCAGTGTGGTGACCGTCGTGAAGCGGAACAGCAGCCCCGGATCCATGACCAGACCGGGCTGCGACTCGAGGGCCACCGAGATTCCCGTGGCCTGGAACAGCGCCAGGAACACGGTTGCATAGCGCGTGTACTGCGTGATCTTTCTCTGCCCGGACTGCCCTTCCTTGCGAAGCGCTTCGAGCTGCGGCGACACCGCCGTCATCAACTGCATGATGATCGAGGCCGAGATGTACGGCATGATGCCCAGTGCGAAAATCGTGAAGCGAGAGAGCGCTCCACCGGAAAACATGTTGAACATGCCCAGAATACCGCCCTGCTGGCTCTGGAACAGCTCAGCGAGCTTGCCTGGGTCAATGCCTGGTACCGGAATGTGCGCCCCGATGCGAAACACGAGCAACGCCCCCAGCAGAAACAGCAACCTCTTCTTGAGGTCGCCGTACTTGCCGGATTTTCCGAGGGTCGTGGAGGCAGTTGCCATGAGAGATTCGTCAGGACCGATCAGGCCTGCGGAACTTCCTTCTTGGACAGCTTGCGTGGCCTCGGCTCAGCCTTCAAATCGGTCACGGTCCCGCCGACGGCCTCAATCGCGGCCCTGGCCCCCTTCGTCACGCCGAGACCCGAAACGCCGACCTTGCGGGAGAGGCTGCCGGAAAGGATGATCTTTGCCTGTTCGGCATGGATGGAGACCAGCCCTGCCGCGCGCAGAATTTCAAGATCAACCGTTTCGCCATTTAGCGACGCCAGGTCCGACAACCGGACTTCTTCGCTGCGCTTGCGCGAGAAGAAGCCTCTCTTCGGCAGGCGACGATGCAGAGGCATCTGCCCGCCCTCGAAACCAACCTTGTGGAACCCGCCCGAGCGGGACTTCTGGCCCTTGTGGCCGCGACCAGCTGTCTTGCCAAGTCCGGAGCCTATGCCGCGCCCAACGCGGCGACGGGGGCGCTTCGCACCCTCAGCCGGTTTGATTGAGTTCAATTCCATGTTTCCCCCGCTCACGCTTCGACGCGCACCAGATAGTTCACACTGAGAATCATGCCCCGAACCTGCGGATTGTCGACAACCTCCACGGTCTGATTGACCCTGCTCAGCCCGAGCCCGCGAACAGTGGCCCGATGCGCCTTCTTGCATCCGATCATGCTCTTGAACAGTCGCACCTTGATCTTCTTCTGTGTCATTTGTCGCTACCTATGCTCGATCAGGAGTTAAGGTCGGCCACCGTCTTGCCGCGCTTCGCGGCAATCTCCGACGGCGTGTTCATGCTCTTGAGGCCGTTCAGCGTCGCCCGCACCACGTTGTAGGGGTTGGTGGACCCGATGCACTTGGCCAGCACGTTGGTTACCCCCATGACCTCGAACACCGCCCGCATCGGCCCGCCGGCGATGATTCCGGTACCGTCCGATGCCGGATGCATGAGAACCGTTGACGCCCCGTGCTTTCCAATCAGCGCATGGTGCAGGGTGCCGTTTTTCAGCTTGACACGAAACAACTTGCGGCGGGCCTCATCCAGCGACTTCTGCATGGCCACCGGGACTTCCCGGGCCTTGCCCTTGCCCATGCCGATGCCACCGTCGCCATCGCCGACAACGGTCAAGGCGGCAAAGCCCATTACCCGGCCGCCTTTCACGACTTTGGTGACCCGGTTCACGGCCACCATTTTCTCCTTGAGGCCGTCCTGGCGGTCTTCGCCGGACTGCATCCGTGGCTGCATTCTTGCCATTGTCGATCTCTCCTAGAACTTCAGGCCGGCTT
>VGIE01000449.1 GCA_016867955.1 Betaproteobacteria bacterium | reverse complement strand
CGGTCCCTCCTTACAACCTCGGCACCCATGAGCCGTTGGTCGTCAGGCTACATCAGGGCCGGCACCCGCGACCAGCCCGAGCCCGGACGAGGGATCAAGGGGAGGCGCCGCCGACCTCCCCCACCACGATCAGTCGCCATGCACCGTCGCGCGACGATTGCGCATGATCTCGTGGCTTTCCGGTGTGCCGTCGTGCCAGGTGCCGAACCACTTATCCAGCGGCACGGTGCCATCACCGCCGTAGTTGCACTCGAAATACCGGTGATGCAGGAAGTGGTAATAGCGCTGGCCGATGCCGTAGACATTCTCCCGCTTCGTCAGCAGCTTGTGGAAGCCGACATGGCCCAGCGCCGGCGCCAGCCCGGTCTGCTGCACATGGAAGATCGCGTGCAGCGGGTGCGACAGCAGCACCCAGTGGATCAGGATGCCGCTGAAATACAGCACGTGCTCGACCGGGTGCATCGACATGCCCGACCAGGGGCCGATATCGGTGTTCTTGTGATGCAGCGCGTGGAACGGCTTGTACAGCAGGCGGGTGTGCAGCAGCCGGTGGACGAAGTAGAAATGCGCGTCGCGGATCATCGGGATGGCGCAGAACAGCAGCACGAAGTAGATCGGATGCGCCTCCCAATCCAGCATCGGGATGTATCCGTTGGCAAAGGCCCAGAGCGTCACGACCTCATACGCTGTCCAGATGCCGACGCCGCTGAACGCGGTCCAGAACATATTCTCCCGCACCTGGTTGCCGAACAGGAAGCGGCGATGTGCGGTGGTGGGTTCCCGGCGGTTGAGCATATAGCGCGTGCCCTGCGCCTTCATCGTGTAGAAGCGCAGATGCAGCCCGCCATAGACCAGGAAGGTCAGGCCCAGGTTGCGCCCATAGACGATCGCGACCCAATCCCACTGGAACGTCGTCATCCGTGCAAGCTCGGGCGTGAAGACGAACCAGGTCAGGATCGCCGCGCCCATGTACAGGATGTTCAGCGGCAGGAAGTAGCCCGGCAGGCCGAAGATGAACCGGGCCAGGGCCGCCGGTCGCGGCGGCCAGACAAAGACCGGGGCGGGTCGGATCGGCGTGGCGGGCGGCGCGTCGCCCTGCCCGGAGCCTATGCGATCAACGGTTGCGGACATTCCTTGGGTCTCCCCCTTGTCGGCCTCAGATGGCCAGGTCCTTGGTGTTGTAGTCGCGGATCACCCGCTCGAACGACTCGGGCGTGAAGCGGAACTGGTCCTCCAGGCCGGAGAACGGCTGGTAGGCGAACACAGGTTCATGCGGAAAGGCCTGATGCCGGGCGTCGATCGCGACCTGGATCACGGCGGAGCGGTCGAAGACGCGCTTTTCGTCGTAGGTCGCGCTGGTTTCCGCCATCGCCAGCGCTGCCTTCTGGCCCAGCACGGACTTGCGGCGATGGAACCCGAAGGTCAGCGAGATGCGCAGATCGGGCGAGCTGTTCGCGAACGACCCATGGACCATCTGACGGTTGACCATGGTCACGTCGCCCGCGGCACAGACCAGCGGCACGGCGCCGGGCAACTGCTCGCTGCCGCCATTGTCCCGCACCATGGATTTGATGTCCGCCTTGCCGAGCTTGTGGGACCCGGGGAGGACCCAGAGGCAGTTGCCGACGGTGGCGGGGTAAAGCTGGACCTGGAAGTTGAAGCCGTGGATGCCCTCATCCCAGTCCGGGGAATTCCAATGCGTGACGCCATCCTGGTGCCAGGCGACGGACCCGCCCAGGCCGGGTTGCTTGACGAAGATCGCGTCGTTGAAGGGCACGAAATCGGTGCCGTTGATAGACCGCGCCGCCGCCAGCAGCCCGGGATGCCCATACAGGCGCAGGCCGGACGGCATGGCCTGGCACATGGCATACATCAGGAAGACCACGTGCTCGGGCGCGTCCGCGTCCGGCTTCGGTTGGGCCATCTGCGCGGGGTGCCGTCCGCCCAGGATCGGCGTGCCGCCCCAGGGATCGGCCAGCGGCCTTGTGAAGCGGTAGGGCACGCGGGCGTAGTCCAAGCCCAGCGCGGGGCGTCCCTGCGCGTCGACCCGTGAGTCCGGCCCGGTCGGCGCGCGGGCCAGCATGGTCTGGGCGTCGGCGCGCAGGGCGGCGATCTCGGCCGGGTCGATGACGCCGGTGAAGACGTAGTAGCCGTGGCGCCAATAAGCGGCCTGGATATCTGGATGCAGCGCGCCGTCATCCGTCAGCCGCAGGGGGTCGCGATTGCCGATCGCCTCGGCCAGGCGCTGTCCCGCCTCCCGATAGGCGGCCATGCCGGCGTCGTGCTCAGCGCGGGAGAGGGTTTGCGGCGCTCTCACGGCCTCGGTCATGTCATTCATGGGACACACCCCCTTGTCCATTTCAAGCATCGTTGCCGACAAGGGCGGGGCGTGCAAGTGCGGATGGGACAGGCGGGATTTGGCACCGGCAAGGGGTGGCGCCGCGGCTGCGTATCGGGTGATGTGCTTGGCGTCCGCACAGCGAGCGTCGATCATGACGAAACAGCTTCATCTCGGCGCCGTCATGCGCCCGGTGGCCATCCATACGGCATGGTGGCGCTATCCGGGCGCGCAGCCTCTCGAAGTAGGCCTCATCTGCCGCAGCGGCCGGCGCTGACTGGGCGCCCTGTAGGAGCAAGCCACGCAGATGCTGACGATCGAGGTCCTTGCGGATGAGCTCGCGGACATACTCGC
>VGIE01000448.1 GCA_016867955.1 Betaproteobacteria bacterium | reverse complement strand
GATGAAGTGGATGTGGTCGTTGGCGCGGTCGCACACGTAGCAGGACATCACGCTTTCCGCGTAGACATGGAGGCCGTAGTGGATTTCGCCGCGCGCTTCCATGCGCCGCAGGGCATCGACCAGCTGCGCGCGCTGCCTGGCCATCCCGGCAACAACGGTGCTGATGCGGCCGTCGATGACCAGGGTGTCCGACAGCTGCGCGATGCCGCGCAGGTAGTTCTGGCCCGCCTTGACGTGGCGAAGGTAGATGAAGCCGATCAGCGTGCGCAGCCAGGTTTCCAGCAGGTAGGCGAGGTCGAACCTGCCCAGGCGCGCGCGCATTTCGCGGCTGATACGCCCGAGCGTCGGCTTGAGCCGCAGCCGTTCGATGGCCACCCGGCTGCGAAACTGCGGCGGGCCCAGGATGTCGTCGAGCGCCTTGAGCACATTGCCGCAGATCTCGCCCTGGCGCGCGGTGTCCTCGATGGTCACCAGCAGGCACAGGACGGCCTGGCTGTCCTCCGCGGGCCGGAAGCTGTCCCAGCGGCATTCCATGCCATCGAGGTTGAGCGAGGCATCGGCTTCCCGCGGCAGCTCGGGCATGTAGCCCGCTCCCTTGATCACCGCTTCCGCATGGTGGATCCCCAAGCCCAGCACGACCGGGATGGTGAAGGCCTCGGTCATCTTCGCCTTGGCGATCGACAGGGTCTGCCCGGCGGCGTGGATCGCCGCAACCGGCAGAGAGCCGACGCGCAGTTCGAGGGCAAAATTGCGCAGGGTGTTGTCGCGATGCTGGTTAAGCGCAAGGAGGATCGGCGCGACCAGGCTGTCCGGGAAGATGAGCGTGGCCCAGTCGCCGCCGAAAAAACGGCACGCGGGTGTCGGCGCGGCGGGAGATGTTCAGTGCCGCGATGATGCTGCCGGTGGCGACCAGGTTGACCAGGTGGTGCATGCCGTTGGAGAGCGCCTGCGTGGACTTCTTCACGTCGGTGATCACCACATGCCAGTCGGCGGGTACGTCGGCGAAGCGATGGCGTTCGGCCATCAGTTGGCTCAATGGCAGGGCGTTGAGCGGCAGCGCCTCGTAGCAGCGGGTTGAGTCGGGAGTGTCCGCTGCAGTGTCGCGCATGCCCGCGGCTCGGTGCCGGACGCCGGATCAGACCGTGAGGGCCTGCTGCACCGTGAACACGCGGTTTCGACCGCTGTGCTTGGCGCGGTAGAGCGCGCCGTCGGCCGCGTTGATGAGCGCGTTGAGCTCCCGGCCGTCGTCCGGGCAGGCGGAGACGCCGACCGATACGGTGAGCTGCGGAAGCACGCGGCCCTCCCAGGCAATCGACATGCGGCTCGCCATCTGGCGCAGGTTGTCGGCGCAGCGGGTTGCCTCCGGCGTGCCGGTGCCGGGCAGCAGCACGGCAAACTCCTCGCCGCCGTAGCGCGCCACGATGTCTGCGCCGCGCGTGTTGTGGCGCAGCACTTCGCCGAGGTAGCACAGGATCTGGTAGCCGGCAGCATGCCCGAAGCTGTCGTTGAAGTGCTTGAAATGGTCGACATCGAGCAGCAGCAGACTCACCGGTTCGTTGCGCCGGTCGGCGCGGTGCATTTCGCGCTGCAGCGCCTCGATGAGCTAGCGTCGGTTGAACAGGCCGGTCAGCGGGTCGCGCACGCTCTGCTGCCTGTAGGTGAGCAGTGACACCACCTGCCGCGCAAGCGCCTGCAGCGCCAGGCGCTGCGGATCGGAGAGGTCGCGCGGCTGGCGGTCGAGCACGCACAGTGTTCCGATCACATGACCGTCCGGCATCAGCAGCGGCGCACCGGCATCGAAGCGTGCGGTATCCGGCACCAGGGGATGGGCAGCAAAGCGCGGATCGCTGGCGGCATCGCAGATGACGGTGAGCGCCTTGTTCTGCATGGTCAGCTCGCAGAACGAACCGGCGCGCGGCACCGAGTCGGCGTCGGTGCCGACCTTGGCCTTGAACCAGATGCGATCCGTGTCGATCAGGCTGATCATCGCTATGGGCGCCTCGCAGAAGCGCGCCGCCATCCAGGCGATGTCGTCGAACGCGGGGTCCAGCAGTGTGTCGAGAATCTTGTACGAGCGCAGCGATTCGACGCGCTCGGCCTCCGATTTCACAGCGGCTACAGTCAAAGCCGACAAGCCGCGTGCTCCTTTTCGTACGCTCCGGCGGCAACCGCCGCAAACGACGCCACGTGCATGCCTCGTGCTCTTGAGCGGCGAGGCCGAACCAGCGGGGAGCCCCTTCCAGGAGGGGCTGCTTCATTGCACTGAAAAATCAACCGAACTCACGCAGCGGGCTGGGAACGGCCGGCGGCCCTGGCTGCCGGTTGGTTCTCGCTGGCGGCGAAATCGTGTAAAAGAACCGGCTGGCGGTGATTCATGCGTGATCTGCCATGTGCACGCTGTTTCACCGAAACTTCGGGAGGAAGCACCATGAACTGCAACGCACGCCTGCTCGGACTGATTGTTTCCATGGCCGGTGCGATCGCCGGTGCCATGACTCCGGCCGTCGCCCCTGCGCAGGATTACCCCAACAAGCCCATCCGCATCGTCGTGCCGAGCACGCCCGGTGTACCGCAGGACGTGATCGCGCGCACCGCGGCGCCGGAGATGAGCCGGGTGCTGGGTCAGTCCGTGTTCATCGAGAACAAGCCGGGGGCCGACCAGGTGATCGGCCTCGACTTCGTGAAGAACCAG
>VGIE01000447.1 GCA_016867955.1 Betaproteobacteria bacterium | reverse complement strand
GGCTGGCGCGCGCCGCTACCCGGGCCAGGGTGCTGCGCGCGCCGCGCTACAGTCCGGGCACGACAACCACCCTGGCACGTGCCGTGCGGTGGCGGATCGGCTTGGCCTGGCCGTACTCGGGCGAATCCAGCCACGCGCGGGCGCCGGCGGCGTCGGCAAACTCGATGATGACGATGCGCCGTGGCTGCCAGTCGCCTTCAACCGCTTCCACGGCGTCGCTCAGCGCCAGGACTTTGCCGCCATACTGCGCCACACTGGGCCGCGCCAGGCGCACGTACTCCCTGTAGGCCTCGGGATCCTGCACGTCGATGTCGAACACGATGTAGGCGGACATGCCGCTCGTTCCTTCTATTGCGGCTGGCCGAGCTTGAGGATGGCCTTCACTTCGACGGCCAGCTTCTCTGCCTGCTCCTCGAGCCAGGCATCGCTGCGTGTCCAGATGGGGTGTTCGGCCACCACGCAGTCGAAGCCTGTCAGGCCGAGATTGGCCGACGTGAGGCCGGCCAGCTTGCGGAACGGGGTCGTGATCAGCGCCGTGGACGGCAGGCCGTCCTCGGAGCAGTAGATGGCGTCGAGCAAACTGCACGACGTGCAGGCGCCTCAGTCCCCGACGCCGCTGGCGATCACGTGCGCCCGCGCCAGCAGCTCCGCGCGCTGCTCCTTGTTGATGGGCTCCGAAGGCGAGGCCTTGCGCACGGTGAAATGCGAGTCGACCACGCCCTGGCGCTCCAGCACGCGAGCCAGCGCGGCGAGCAGGTCGCCGGCGCGCGGTTTGCTGTTGTCAATCAGCCCCAGCACGGGCCGCCCGGGAATGGCGCGCCAGTTGTGGCGAATGACGCCTGTGGGCTTGGTCGTGCTTGCGCGCGGCGCCGGCAGGATCACATCGATGCTCATGGGGCTGCTCCTTGAGAGATCATTTCACAATCGAGAGAATACTCCTCCTCAAACTCCCCTACATCAGGGGCCATTTCAGTCATTCTGAAATGGCCTGTTCGTGTTCTGCACAAGTATCGGTTGAAACAATGTCATGCGAAACCACGGCGGAACCGCGTCAGGCGAAATCGAGATCGCGCTCGGCGCGCGCCATGTCGCGCAATGGCTCGGGCTGCTCTGGCAGGCGCACCGGACGTGTCACCGGGTGGCCGTCATCGATCCAGCTCCACGACGGCACGAACGCGCTCCAGCCCGCGCCCGGACCACCCGAAGGCACCACGAGGATGTGACTGGCGGAGGCGCCCGCGATGCTGCCGTCCGCGTCGGGCTTGTTGTAGCGGTTGCCCGGATAGTCGTGCCGGAAGCCTGCCGCAGCCAGTTCCCGGATGCTGGTGCGCGAACGCAGCGCAAGGGCACGGCGCACATCGCCCGGACTCATCCCGGCATCGGCAAAGATCGACGCGTGCTCCGGGCCCAGCACTACCATGCAGCAGGTATCGGTGCCGGTGCCGTTCTGCGCCGGGTCGCGCATGGTCAGGCCCACCGCCTTCAGCATGTCCTCCGCCTTTGGTTCGAAGCGGTGCATGATCTGGCGCGGCGCTTCGGCCGGCATGACGGTCACGGTGGTGGCCGCGCGGTCGAAGCCCATCTGCTCGCGTATCGTCGGCCAGGGCGAGCCGCCGCACATCGGCGAGTCGCCCTCGGCAAAATGAAAGGTGTATTTGCCGGCATGGCCGAAGGAACTGGCATCGAGTTCGCCGGTGATGGCCTTCAGCGCGGTGAACGCGCCCAGCCGAACGGCGCGGCCAATGGTAGCGTTGGCGCGGTTGCCCGGTCCGAACACGCCCATGCCAGAACGCATGCCGATCTTTTCCGCATACGGCCCGGAGACCACGGCAGCGATCGCCGCCCCGCCCGTGGAGCTGAGCACGGTGTGCAGGGAAAAGCGCGGATCGAGCATGGCCTCCCAGGTAGCGAGCACCACGGGAAAGTAGTCGGGTCGGCAGCCGGCCATCACGGCGCAGGTGGCCGCCTGCCAGGTGTAGACCGACAGCTCGCGGCGCGGCACGCTGCCCAGGCACTCGTCCATGCCGCGCGAGCCGGCCGCGACCATCGTCTCGACCAGCCCGGGCGTCGGCGGAATGACCGGCATGCCATCCGACCACGGCTCGTCAAGGAAGGCCTCCACGGCCTCCAGGTACGAGCCGAAGCGCTCCAGCTTGCGCTCGGGGGATTGCATGCCGCCACCCTTACATCTGTCTTATCAACATCGGTCGCGGCTCAGGACGGCACCTTCTCCGCATCCGGCGCGGCGGGCGCTTCACCGCCCTGGGGCACCGCAGTGGCAGCCTTGCCCAGCTTGCGCTTGAGCTTTTCTTCCTTCTTGGCCTTCTTGGCGAGTTCCTTCTGACGCTTTTCGTACGAGTAGTTGGGTTTTGCCATGTGCCGTCCTTTCTATGGTCGGTGCGGAGCGGGTCAGGATAACCCTTAGGAAACCTCTGAAAAACCCCAAATTGACGCCAACTTCAAAGAAGGCCCTCTGAAGTCGCCAGATGTACAAGGGGGTGGAGCCCCCTTGTTCAGGGCTTCCCTAGGGCTTGCCAAGATAGTCGCGCTTGCCCAGTTCCACGCCGTTATGGCGCAGGATGCCGTACGCGGTGGTGATGTGGAACAAGAAGTTCGGAATGACGTGGTTAAGCAGGTAGTTCTGCCCCTTGACGGTCACCGGGCCGGCACGCATCTCGAGGGTGATGGTCTTG
>VGIE01000446.1 GCA_016867955.1 Betaproteobacteria bacterium | reverse complement strand
CATGCCGTAGCGCGCGGTCACCGTTGCGCTCGCCACGCCGTGCTGTCCGGCGCCAGTTTCGGCGATGACCCTCGGCTTGCCCATGCGCCGCGCAAGCAGCGCCTGCCCGATGGTGTTGTTGATCTTGTGAGCCCCGGTATGGTTCAGATCTTCGCGCTTGAGGTAGATCTGCGCGCCGCCCAGAAGGCCGGACCAGCGCTTGGCGTGATAGATCGGGCTGGGACGGCCGACGTAGTGCTTGAGGTCGTAATCGAACTCCGCAATGAAGGCCGGGTCGGCGCGGCAGGCTTCATAGGCCAGCCTGAGCTCGCCGAGTGCGTGCACCAGGGTTTCCGACACGAAAACCCCGCCGTAGGGGCCGAAGTGCCCCCGCGCATCGGGAAGGTTGTATGGAAGGTCATTGATCTGCATTGCGCACTCCCTGGACGAACGCTGCAATCATTTCGGCGCTCTTGATCCCTTTGCCGGTCTCGATACCGCTTGATACGTCTACGGCAAAAGGCCGGACCCGGCGAATCGCTTCGCCGACATTGCCCGTGTGCAGCCCCCCCGACAACACGAGCGGTCGGGCCAGCCCGGCGGGGATCAGGGACCAGTCGAACGCTTCGCCCGTTCCGCCGACCAAGCGCGGATCAAAGGCATCGAACAGCCAGCCTGCCGCAGCCTCGTAGTTATCGAGGGATTTTAGCAAATCCCTACCCTGCCCGACCTTGAATGCCTTCAAAAAAGGCAGTCCGAAGGAGCCGCAGAAATCCGCGTCTTCCTCACCGTGAAACTGCAGCGCCGAAATGCCCGCTGCGCTGATCGCAGCGCGAACCTCGTTCGCTGCCGGATTGACAAACACGCCGACCGTGGCGACAAAAGGGCCGACATCCCGGATGATGTCGCGCGCTTCTGCGGGCGCGATATATCTGGCGCTCGACGGCCAAAAGATGAAACCGAGCGCGTCCGACCCCGCGCGAACCGCACACTCTGCGTCTTGACGCCTAGTGATGCCACACATCTTGATCCGGGTTCTCATCTGTCGCCGACTCCCGCGGCAATCTTCAGCGCGCCAGCCCCGGGAACCAGCTCCAAAGGCAACAGAGGCGCAAAGTCCGGAAGCATACAGCCGGCAGGATAACGAACTTCCGCCAGATACAGGCCAGCCGGACTGAAAGTCGGCGCCGCGGCGCGGCGGTCCCGCCCCGCGATCAGTTCCGCCATCCACTCCGGCGGATGCCTGCCACTGCCGACGTAGACGAGGCACCCCACTATGTTTCTGACCATGTGATGGAGAAAAGCGTTCGCAGTGAATTCAAGAAACAGGTAAGGGCCTCGTGTGCGCACGGCCGTGGACATCATGCGCCGCACCGGGGCCTTTGCCTGGCACTCGGAGGAACGGAAGGCCGAAAAGTCCTGCTCGCCGACCAGCAGGGCGGCAGCCGCGCGCATCGCCTGCGCATCCAGCGGCCGGTGATACCAGCCGACATGGCGCGACAGCAGCCCATGCCGTACCGGGTGGTTGTAGAGTACATAGCAGTAACTGCGCGCCTCCGCTGAAAATCGCGCGTGGAACCCATCATCCACCGGCCGCGCCCACTGCACCGCGATTTCCCCTGGCAGGAGCGCGTTTGCACCGCGCACCCAGGCATTGTCCGCTCGCCACACGGCGCAATCGAAATGCACGACCTGGGCTATTGCATGGACCCCCGCATCCGTGCGTCCTGCCGCGACAACGCGCACCGGTGCATCCGCAACCGCCGAGAACGCGCTCTCAAGGCGGTCCTGCACGGTATTCCCTGAAGGCTGCGACTGCCAGCCCTCAAATGGGCTGCCGTCGTAGCACACCCCCGCCGCGATTCTCATGCCGATGCAAGATTCATTGAAGGACCAGGCTCATTTGTGTTTCGCGCGGGATGACGTGCCCAGGAAAAAAATTGGCGCACAAGGCGCCGATTTCGAATGCTCAGGCGCGAGGTGTTAATTCAGGGATTCCAGAACTGTTTGGGCCTGCTCCTGTTGCGCTGCATCGCCCTCCTTCACGACTTCGTTGAGCAGCTCCCTAGCACCGTCCTTGTCGCCCATTTCCTGATAGACCTTCGCCAGGTCCAATTTTGTCGCTACTTCCTGCCAGTGCGCATCCGGCGCAGGAACCTCTCCTTCAGCAGCCGGGGCGCCGAGATCAAGGCTGATCGACGACAGGTCGAGTGCAGGCTCTCCAGTGGCAACTGGAGCCTCCGGCGCGCTCGCGCCGAGATCGAAATCGATACTCAGGCCGCCATCATCCGGCAGTGCCGGCGCCGGTTCTGGCGCGGGTTCCGGCACGGGTTCCGCCGTTGCCGGGGCTTCCGCTGCCGGCGCCTCGGCTTCGCCGCCCGGCAGGGCGAAGTCGATGGACAATCCGCCGGCGTCTTCGGCTGCCGCAGTTTCCGCGGGCGCTTCGGAGCCAAGATCCAGATCAAAGTCGAGCGTTGTCGGCGCTGCGACCTCCTCGGCAGCCGCCGCAGGCGGTTCCGGGGCAGCCTCGGCGCCAAGGTCAATGTCCGGTTGCACTTCGCCCGCGGCACCCAGATCGAAGTCCAGTTCTGATGGCGCTGCAGCAGCTTCGGCGGCGGCCTCGGGTGCGGCCGCCATTTCGCCGTTGTTCATGACCTGCGTATCGCCGGCCTCCAGGTCGAGCGGAGCTGCTGCCGCGCCGCCGTAGAGCGAATTGCCG
>VGIE01000445.1 GCA_016867955.1 Betaproteobacteria bacterium | reverse complement strand
GCCGGCGAAGTTCAGCTTGCCCGGATTGGCCTTCGCGAAGGTCACCAGACCCTGGAAATCGCGAAACGGCATGGAAGGATGCGCGGTGACCACGAAGTAGTACTCGATCATCTGCATCAGCGGCAGGTAGTCGCGCCCCGCCTCGGCCTTGAAGGTCGAGCTGGTGAGCGGCAGAACCGCCAGCACCGAATCAGTGGCCGCTCCGAGCGTGTAGCCGTCGGGCCTGGCCTTCTGGACGTCGGTGACGCCGAAGCGGTTGCCGGCGCCGGGCTTGTACTCGACCACGATGGGCTGCCCGAGCACCTTCGAGGCCTCCTGGAACAGCGCATTGAAGGCCACCGGCGAGAAGGCCGGCGGGAAGGGGTAGATCATGGAGATGGGGCGGTTCGGGTAGGCCTGTGCCGAGGCATCGCCCGCGGCCACGAGGTGCAGTCCCGCAATGCCCGCTGCGATGAGCGCCGTGGCGGCCATCCGATGGGCACTGGTCGGCAAGAACTGCAGGACTGCCGACAGGTTCATCATGATTGTTCTTCTCCCTCTTGCAATGGCGGCAAGTCCGCCCGCTGCGCCTGCGCGGCATCAGATGCGCAATGTGCGCCCGCGCCTGCACGCTGTCAAGAAACGCATGGCCAACAGACAGAAACATATTATTATCACAAAAAAAATATCTACGCTTCAACACTATGTCGGAAGAGATATTGTTATCAACAATATCTCGTCATGGCGACGCGGATGAGCGATGCATGCTCGGTTGGGGCGGGTCTCGACAGATCATGGTGTCGGGGTGAAGTGTGGCCAGTGGTCAAGCGTGTCGAATGACAGGTGCATGAGAAACCGCTAATATTCGTTCCGGTAACCCTGCCTGTATTCCTTCCGCGCCGAGTCAAGCCGGGCGTAGGCCGCGCAGCACTTTCACTGGAAGGATCGCCGCACGATGAATCGCAATCTCTGGCTGATGGTCGCGGCCCAAGCCCTGTTCCTCACCAACAACGTGGTCTTCATTGCCATCAACGGGCTGGTCGGGTTGGCGATCGCGCCCTACAGCTGGATGGCCACGCTGCCGGTGATGGGCTACGTCGTCGGCGGCGCGCTGGCCACCGGGCCGGTGGCCTGGACGCAGTCGCGGTGGGGGCGCAAGGTGTCCTTCCAGCTCGGCCTGGCCGTGGCCCTGGTGTCCTCGCTGACGGCCGCCTGGGCGGTGCTGTCGTCGAACTTCTGGCTTCTGGTGGCGGCGACCGTGGTTGCCGGCTACTACCAGGCGAACGGCCAGCTGTATCGTTTTGCCGCTGCCGAACTGGCCAAGCCGGATTTCCGCGAGCGCGCGGTGTCGCTGGTGCTTGCGGGCGGCCTGGTGGGCGCGGTAATCGGTCCCAATCTGGCGAAGTGGACCCAGCATCTTGGCGACAAGCCGTTTGCCGGGGCCTTTGCCGCGCTGGCGCTGGTGGCACTCGTTTCCATGGGCGTGGTGGCGCTGGTGAAGTTTCCGCCCGAGCAGAACAAGAAACAGCAGGCCGGTGCAGGGGGGAGGCCTCTGGGCGTCATCATGCGCCAGCCGGTGTTCATCGTCAGCACGGCAGCGGCGGCCCTCGGCTACGGCGTGATGAACCTGCTGATGGCCGCTTCGCCCATCGCCATGCAGGTCTGCGGCCATCCCTTCAGGGACGCGGCTTTCGTGCTCGAGTGGCACGTCATTGGCATGTTCGCGCCGGGCTTCTTCACCGGCAACCTGATCAAGCGCTTCGGCATCATCCCCGTCATGGTGGCGGGGGTGGTTCTGAACCTTGCCTGTATCGTCATCGCGTTGTCGGGCGTGGAAGTGATGGATTTCCTGATTTCGATGTTCTTGCTCGGCGTGGGCTGGAACTTCCTCTTCACCGCCGGCACGGCGCTGTCGCTCAAGGCCTACCGCCCGGAGGAAAAGGACAAGGTGCAGGGCGCGATCAACTTCTGCGTGTTCGCCGTGATGGCGCTGTCGTCTTTCTCGTCGGGCGCGCTGGTGACCACCCAGGGCTGGACGCTGCTCAACTACGGTTCCCTTGTGCCGGTGGTGCTGACCGGCTTGGCGGTGATCTGGTACGTGCTGAAGGAGCGGCGGCACCAGCCGGTCTAGTGCCGGCCCGGGGTGATGGTGGCGACGGCGCCGCCGCCTTCACCCGCTAGAATGGCAGCGCGCCGGAAGGCAGGCGCGTTCACCGCTTGGGATCCCGTCTTGAAGATCGGCCTCAACTTCGGCACCACGCTCTACAACTACACACCCGAAGAACAGGTCGCCGTGGCGAAGAAGGCCGAGCAATGCGGCTTCGCCTCGATCTGGTCCGGTGACCACCTGGTGCTCCCGGCGGTGATGCCGCTGCGCGACACGGCGAAGCCCGACCTGCCGATCCGCAAGGTGGATCCGAAGTCGCCCACGGCGCGCGTGATCTTCCCGGCCACCGAGCCCATGCCCGACGTCTTCATCACCTACGCCTTCATGGCGGCGGCGACCACGCGCCTCGAGTTCGGCACCGCCATCTACATCCTTGCGCTGCGCCCCCCCATGGTGAGCGCGCGCGCCATCGGCACGCTGGACCGGCTCTCCGGCGGGCGGGTGCTGGTCGGCGTGGGCCTGGGCTGGATGCCGCACGAGTTCGAGCTGGCCGGCGTGGACTTCGCCACACGCGGGCGGCGCACCGAGGAATCCATCCGCATCTTGAAGACGCTGTGGACGGACGAGG
>VGIE01000444.1 GCA_016867955.1 Betaproteobacteria bacterium | reverse complement strand
GCTGGTCTGGTACCTGCTGCTGACCAGCTGGCTGCCCGACAATTCGCCCGAGCTGCAGCCGATGCTGTTTTCCGGCTCGGGCGTATTCCTGAGCAAGAGCGGGCTGTCTTACCCGCTGCCCGTGTGGCAGGCCGGGCATGCGCTGACGCTGTTCGGAATCGCGGCAGGGCTGCTCCTCGCGTGGCGCTACCGACGGCGCGCGCTGCGACAGTTCGCGGCGACCGGCCAGCCGCGTCCGCTGCTCTGGCCCATGCTTGGCATCGTCTGTGCCGCCGGCATCTCCGGCTGGGTCGGTGGCGGCATGCCCACCGGCCTTGAACTGCCCGTGGCTGGCGAACTGAACATCGCGGGCGGCGGCTCGCTGACCCCCGAGTTTCTCGCCATCACCCTCGGCCTTGCCCTGTATACGGCAGCCTTCGTCGCCGAGGCGGTGCGCGCGGGCATCCAGGCCGTGCCGCACGGGCAGTTGGAGGCCGCCGGCGCGCTCGGGCTGTCGCGCGCGCAGACGCTGCGGCTGGTGCTGCTACCGCAGGCACTGCGGGTTACCATCCCGCCGCTCACCAACCAGTACCTCAATCTCACCAAGAACTCCTCGCTGGCGGTGGCAATCGGCTACCCGGATCTGGTCTCGATCGCCAATACCACGCTCAACCAGAGCGGGCGCGCCGTGGAATGCATCGTCGTCATCATGGCGGTCTACCTCGTGCTGTCGCTGGCCACGGCCTGGCTGATGAACTGGTACGACCGCCGCTCGGCAATCAGGGAGCGATGAGGAATGCGATGAGCGCCGCCGCACCGTTCATTCCCGTCCCCGCGCGTCCGGCGCCGGTGCGTCTGCTAGGGCCGCGCGCCTGGCTCGCCCGCAACCTGTTCCCGGACCGGGGCAGCAGTCTCGCCACGCTCATCATCGCTGCGCTGGTCATCGGCTACTTCCCGGCGCTGCTCGACTGGGCGATATTCAACGCCGTGTTCAGCGCCGACAACGCCGCCTGCCGCGCGGTTGCCCACGACACGGCCAATCCCGGTGCATGCTGGGGCGTCGTCGTCGAAAAGTACCGCCTCATCCTGTTCGGGCGTTTCCCGCACGCAGACCACTGGCGGCCGCTCGTAGCGACGCTGCTGGTGATCGCGGCACTGGTCACAAGCTGCCTGCCGCGCGTGTGGGCGCGCATCGGCATGCGCTGGCTTGCGTTTGCCTGGCTGCTCGTGTTCGCCGCCTTCTTCCTGCTGATGCGCGGCGGCATCGCCGGGCTGGCCTACGTCGAGACGGCGCGCTGGGGCGGGCTGCCGCTTACGCTGCTGCTGACAACGCTCTGCATCGCCGCGGCCTTTCCGATCGCCGTGCTGGCAGCGCTGGGCCGCCTGTCGCAGCTGCCTGCCGTGCGGGCCACTTGCATCGCCTACATCGAGCTCGTGCGTGGCGTGCCGCTGATCTCCGTGCTGTTCATGGCCTCGTTCATGTTCCCGCTGTTCCTGCCGCCGGGGATGACCCCTGACGTGCTGCTTCGCGTGCTGGCGGGCATCACGCTGTTCGCTGCTGCCTACCTCGCCGAAGTGGTGCGCGGCGGCCTGCAGGCCATCCCGCGCGGCCAGCACGAGGCCGCGGCATCGCTCGGCCTCACCTATTGGCAGACGCAGCGCCGCATCCTGCTCCCGCAGGCACTGCGGCATGTGGTGCCAGCCATCGTCAACAGCTTCATCAGCACCTTCAAGGACACCTCTCTCGTCACCATCGTCAGCCTGTACGAGCTCACCGGCGCGCTCGGGCTTGCGCTGCGCGGCGACACCGACTGGCGTCCTTTCCACTTCGAGGGCTACCTGTTCATCGCCGCCATCTACTGGGTCGGCTGCAACGGCATGTCGGCCTACAGCCGCTGGGTCGAGCGCCGCCTCGAGCCCGGTCATCGGGCCGCCAACGCCGCCGCCACCACTGCTGCGGCCGGGGGAAATCGGCAATGAGCGACGCTGCAGCATTCGCCGCCGCAAGCGGCCCGACCGCGGGCGATGCGTTCGGGAATGGGGACACCACCGTCATCCGCTTCCAGAAGGTCAACAAATGGTACGGGCAGTTCCATGCCCTGCGCGATATCGACCTCGAGGTGGCGCGTGGCGAGCGCATCGTCATCTGCGGGCCATCGGGCTCCGGCAAGTCCACGCTGATCCGCTGCGTCAATCTCCTGGAAGCGCATCAGGAGGGTCGCCTCATCGTGGACGGCGTGGAACTGTCCGATGACGTGAAGGCCATCGAATCGGTGCGCCGCAGCGTCGGCATGGTGTTCCAGCAGTTCAATCTCTTCCCGCACCTGACGGTGCTGGAGAACCTCACACTGGCGCCAACCTGGGTCGGCCGCCTGCCACTCAAGGACGCCCTCGAGCGTGCCATGGCCCAGCTTGCCCGCGTGCGCATCGCCGATCAGGCGCACAAGTACCCGCTGCAGCTCTCCGGCGGCCAGCAGCAGCGCGTGGCCATCGCCCGCGCCCTGTGCCTGACCCCGAAGGTCATGCTCCTTGACGAGCCGACCTCTGCGCTCGACCCGGAGATGATCAAGGAAGTGCTCGATGTCATGGTCGAACTGGCCGGCCAGGGCATCACCATGCTGTGCGTGACCCACGAAATGGGCTTTGCCCGCTCGATTGCCGACCGCATCGTGTTCATGGACGAGGGCCAGATCGTCGAGCAGAACGCACCGCAGGAATTCTTTGCCAATCCTGCCA
>VGIE01000443.1 GCA_016867955.1 Betaproteobacteria bacterium | reverse complement strand
GGTTCGGGTTCGGGCGGCGCCAGGTCTTCCGGCTTCGGCTCGACTTTCTTGGTGCTGTCGTCGAGGAAGCCGGTGTCGAACAGAAACTTGCGCGCCGACTTGCCGGATTTTGCGGAGGAGGGCATCGATCAGTACACCAATTCGTCGCCGCCCTTGCCTTCGGAGATGACGATCTCGCCGCGCGAGGCCAAATCCTTGGTCACTTGGATCATGTGCTGCTGCGCCTCTTCCACCTCGCGCAGCCGCACCGGGCCCGTCGCCGCCATGTCCTCGCGCATCAGCTTCGCCGCGCGCTCCGACATGTTCGAGAAGAACAAGTCGCGCAACTGCTCCGAGGCCCCCTTGAGCGCGATCACCATCTTCTCCTTCTCCACCGTGCGCAGCACCATCTGCACACCCGATGGATCCAGACGGTTCAGATCCTCGAACGTGAACATCAGCGCCTTGATCTTCTCCGCCGCGTCCTTGTTGCGCTCTTCCAGCGCCGTCAGGAACCGGCTCTCCGTCGCCCGGTCCAGGTGATTGAAGATCTCCGACATCATCTCGTGCGCGTCGCGCCGGCTCGTGCGCGCCAGGTTCGACATGAACTCCGTGCGCAAGGTCCGCTCCACGTCGTTCAACACTTCCTTCTGCACCGCCTCCATGCGCAGCATGCGCATCACCACTTCCATCGCGAAGTTCTCGGGCAGCAGCGCCAGCACCTTGCCCGCGTGGTCCGCCTTCACCTTCGACAACACCACCGCGACCGTCTGCGGGTATTCGTTCTTCAGATAGTTCGCCAACACCACTTCGTTGACGTTGCCCAGCTTGTCCCACATGGTCCGGCCGGCCGGACCACGGATTTCCTCCATGATGGCGCCGACCCGGTCCTTGTCCATCACCTTCATCAGCAGCCGCTCGGTGCTGTCGAAGGTGCCGACCAGCGAGCCGGTCGAGGAAATCTGCTCGGCGAACTCCACGAACAGCCGCTCGACCAAGTTGCTCGACACCATGCCCAGATTGGCCATGACCTGGGAGATCTCCTTGATCTCTTCGTCGTCCATGATCGCGAACAGCTTGGTCGCGTGCTCCTCGCCCAACGACATCAGCAGCATCGCCGCCTTCTCAGGGCCGCTCAGCGAGCGGTAGTCTTCACGCACGCGCATGGTCGTCTATCCGTTGGTCTCTATGTCACAGTGCCGGTCACGGGCTCAGCTCAGGTTTCCTGGTACATCCAGTTGCGGATGATGGAGACCGCCTCTTCGGGATGCTTGTCGACGATCTCGCCGATCTTGCGCAGCGACGAGGCGCGGACGCGGCCCTCGACCCGGCTGATATCGATCATCGAGTCGAGCGCTTCCTCTACCTCTTCGGTCGGCGCGGTCACCGGGCCGAAATCGACGTCCGCCGGGCCGGCGATCGCGGGCTGGCCGGGCTGCTGGCCCGGCAGCATGGCGCCGGTGCCACTCAGCAAGGCGGCGGCGCCGCCAGGCACGCTTTCGAACAGACGGGCCAGCACCGGCCGCACCACCAGCAGCAGCACCAGCAGGCCGACCGCGCCCAGCACCAGCACTTCGGCGAGTTGCAGGAAGTCCTGCTTGGTCAGGCCGAGCAGGGTGGCGCCGGCCTCTTCGGCCAGCGGATCGACCAGCGGCGCGAACTGCATGTTCACCACTTCGACCTGGTCATTGCGGTCGGCGCTGAAGCCGATCGCCGACTTGACCAGGGCTTCAAGCTGCTGAATCTGCTCGCGCGAGCGCGGCTGGTAAACGCGCTTGCCGTCATTGTCGAGCGAATAGGTGCCGTCGACCAGCACCGCGACCGAAATGCGCCGGACCAGGCCGGTTTCGCGCACCTGTGTGCGCACCACGCGGCTGATTTCGTAATTGACCGTTTCCTCCGTGCGCGAGGATTGGTTCGAGGCCTGGCTCTGGCCGCCGCCGGCGCGTTGGCCCTCGGTTTCGGGCAGATTGTTCTGCACCGTGACCGAGCGCGCGCTATCCGCCTCGTTGGAGGCTTGCTTTTCCTCGATCGTTTGCGTCGAGCGCACGACTTGGGCGCTGGGGTCGTAGGTCTCGGAGTTCTCGGTGACCCGGTCGAAATCGAGCTGGGCATTGACCTCGACGCGAACCTTGTTGAGCCCGACTGAATTCTCCAGCAATTGCTCGACTCCGCGCGCGATGCGCGTCTCATAGGCCAGCCGCGCTTCCTCGGCGTTCATGGCGGCTTGCTGGGCTGCATCTTCCTTGCCGCCGCCGCGCGCCAGCAACGAACCGCGGTCGTCGATGATCGTGATGCGGCTGGGATCGAGATCGGGGACCGCCGCGGCCACCAGATGCTGGATCGCCTGCACCGACTGTTTTTCCAATCGGCCGCCGCCCTTCATCTTGAGCACCACCGAGGCGCTCGGCGCTTGCTTCTCGCGGCTGAACACCTCGCGCTTGGGCAGCACAATATGAACGCGCGCCGAACGCACCCGGTTGATCGAGGAAATGGTGCGCGCCAATTCCCCTTCGAGGGCGCGGACCTGGTTGATGTTCTGCACGAAATTCGAGGTGCCCAGGCCGTCGGATTTGTCGAAAATCTCGTAACCGACGCCGCCGCCCGACGGCATGCCTTGCTCGGCCAATTGAACGCGCAGGCGGCCAACCTGGTCGGCGGGCACCATGATCTGGGCGCCGTTGCTTTTTAATTGATATTTAATGCCCTTCTGCTCCAGCCGAGCCACGATTCGGCCGCTTTCGGC
>VGIE01000442.1 GCA_016867955.1 Betaproteobacteria bacterium | reverse complement strand
GGGCAAATTCATGCCCCCGGAGAAGCAGATGGATTGCGCCGCATCCGCTCCGGCCCTGTTCCGCGATCATCCGGATTGGAGGCATCGCCGCCGGAGGAATCATTGCCCCGCTCAGGCGAACTCGATCACCACGCGTGCGCTCTCGCCGCGATTCATCATGGCGACGCCTTCGTTGATGTCGTCAAGCTTGATGAGGTGCGAGACCAGGTTGTCGAGCTTCAACTTGCCATCGAGGAACCAGTCCACGTACTCCCCCACCTGCTGGCGGCGCGCGCTGCCCATCAGCGTGCGCGTGAGCGTGCGCCCCGCGAGGTCGAAGAAGGTCAGCGGTAGCGGCACGTTGGTGCCCGAGGAGCCGATGCTCACGGCCTTGCCCCAGCCCTTGTTCAGGCACAGCACGGCGGCCTTGAGGGTTTCGGGGTAGCCGGCGCAGTCGAAACTGTAGTCGGCGCCGATGCCCGTCATGGCGATGACGGTCTCGACCACATCCCGCTCCTTCGGATTGATGAAATCGGTCGCACCGAAGCTGCGCGCCAGCGCTTCCTTGCGCGGGTTGGTCTCCACCACGATGATCCGCCTTGCGCCGCCGATCTTGCAGCCCTGCACGCAGCTCAGGCCCACGCCCCCGGCGCCGAACACCACGGCCGTTCCGCCCGGCTGCATGTCCGCCGTCCGCAGTGCCGCGCCGACGCCCGTGGTCACGGCGCAGCCGATGCAGCAGCACAGGTCGGGTTTCGCACTCTGGCGCACTTTCAGGATCTGGTTGTCGCGGATCAGGCTGTATTCTGAGAATGTCGCAATGCCGGTGAAGTTCATCACCTTCTTGCCGCCGCGTGACAGTGGCGATGCGCGCTCGGGATTGAAGGCCGCCGGCATCTCGACGCAGAAGTTGCCGCGGCCCGAAGTGCAGTAGGCGCAGGCGCCGCACTCGGGCACACAGTAGGGCATGACGGCATCGCCCACCTTCAGGCCCCTGACCTCGTCGCCCATGGCGGCCACGTAGCCAAAGCCCTCGTGCCCGAACACCGCAGGCATGTAATGCGGCATCTTGCCTTCCACGCAATTGAGGTCCGAGTGACAGATGCCGGAGGCCGTCATCTTCACCAGGACATCACGCGGGCCGGGATCGGCCACCTCAATCTCCTCGACGCGGAACGGCTCGTTCACGCCATAGGTAATGGCGGCGCGGCATATCGTGGGCATGACGGACTCCTCGATGGATGCGTGGAATGCGGTTGCCGCGATCATAGCCGGTGCGCGCAGCCCGGTACAGCGCATCCACAAAAAACTCGGGGCGCTGCAGTCGCTGCCACAAGGCCCCCGCGCCTGCCTTGTGGTGACCGGGCCTGCGTCAGGTCGCCTGCTTCAGCTGCTCGAGGATCGCCGGATTCTCCAGCGTCGAGACATCCTGCGTGATGGCCTCGCCCCGGGCGATCGACCGCAGCAAGCGCCGCATGATCTTGCCCGAGCGCGTCTTGGGCAGGTTGTCGCCGAAGCGGACGTCGCGCGGCTTGGCGATCGGCCCGATCTCCTTGGCCACCCAGTTGCGCAGCTCGTCGGCAATCTTCTTCGCCTCCTCGCCCGTGGGCCGACTCCCCTTCAGCACCACGAACGCGCACACCGCCTCGCCGGTCAGGTCGTCGGGGCGGCCAACGACCGCGGCTTCGGCGACCAGCGCCGTGTGCGACACCAGTGCCGATTCGATTTCCATGGTGCCGAGGCGGTGCCCCGAGACATTCAGCACGTCGTCGATGCGGCCCATGATGCGGAAGTAACCATCCATGTCGCGGCTGGCGCCGTCGCCTGCGAGGTAGAACTTGCCCTGAAAGTCCTCGGGGTAATAACTCTTCTTGAACCGATCGGGGTCGCCCCAGATGGTGCGGATCATCGACGGCCATGGCCGCTTGATGACGAGAATGCCGCCCTTGCCCTTTTCCACGTCGCGCCCGGTCTCGTCCACGATGGCCGCCATGATGCCGGGCAGCGGCAGGGTGCAGGAGCCCGGCTTGGTGGCGGTGACGCCCGGCAGCGGCGTAATGAGATGGCCGCCGGTCTCGGTCTGCCACCAGGTATCGACGATCGGGCAGCGCTCGTTGCCCACCGTGCGGTGGTACCACATCCAGGCTTCCGGATTGATCGGCTCGCCCACCGTGCCGAGGATGCGCAGCGAGCTCAGGTCGTATTGCTTCGGCAGGTCGCCGCCGGCCTTGATCAGGGAGCGGATGGCGGTGGGCGCGGTGTAGAAAACGTTGACCCTGTGGTTCTGGATCACCTTCCAGAAGCGGCCCGCATCCGGATAGGTCGGCACGCCCTCGAACACCACCTCGGTCGCCCCGCAGGCCAGCGGCCCGTAGGCGATGTAGGTGTGCCCGGTCACCCAGCCCACGTCGGCGGTGCACCAGAACACGTCGCTGGGCTTGTAGTCGAAGGTCCACTTCATGGTGAGGATGGCCTGCAGCAGGTAGCCGCCGGTGGAGTGCTGCACGCCCTTGGGCTTGCCCGTCGAGCCCGAGGTGTAGAGGATGAACAGCGGGTGCTCGGCATCCACCCAGGTCGGCTCGCAGGCGTCGGGCAGCCCCTTCTCCGCCTCGTGCCACCACTTGTCGCGCGGCGCCTGCATGGCTACCGCCGAGCCGGTACGACGGTAGACGATGACGTTCTTCACGGCCTCGCAACCGCCCATGCCCAGCGCCTCGTCGACGGCGGGCTTGAGCGGGATTTCCTTGCCACCA
>VGIE01000441.1 GCA_016867955.1 Betaproteobacteria bacterium | reverse complement strand
CCTTGAAGTACGCATTGATGTAGGGGGCCAGCACTTCCTCGACCAGCCAGTCGAGCACCTTGTGCACGAACTTCGGACGCTCCGCCATGGCCACCACCATCTTCTCGAACTGCATCACCTGCGCGCAAAGATTGATTGGCGCGCAGTAGTGGATGTGATGGGCAAAGCCGGTCAGCTCCTGGCAGATGCGCAGCGCCTCCAGAACCCACGGCATGCGGCCGGTCTTGAACGGGTCCGGGGCCTTCAGCCGCGCAAGGTCCTGTTCGCTGCTGACCAGCACGCGGGTGTTGTCCAGCGCCGGGTAGAGATCATCGAACCACGCCATGTCGCCGCCGAGCGCTTCGGCTTCGACCGAGTAGACGTCCCAGACCATGTCGGGAATGTCGAAGCCGAACTCCTGCTGCACGTCGAGGCAGCCGCGCACGAAGAGCTCCGGATCGCTGAAGAACCGGCGCCCGTTGTGACGGCCATAGGCCATGCAGAATTCCGCCATCTGCGTGGTGACCGGGTTGAACTCGGCATCCTTGCCATCCATGATCGCCTTGTACTGGCGAACGCCGGCGCTGAAATCGTACTTGTCGTACTTGAACTGGACCTTGCTCATCCGGTCTCTCCCCTGGCAACCCATGGCGCAAAACATCGGGCGCGCGACAAGCGCGCACGACAGGACGTAGTCGGGAATGGAGAGGGCTAATGGCCTGCCTTGCGCCGTACTTCCTGGCAAGGGCCTGAACGCCCGATGACTTCGGCGTCGCGCATGCCGTCGATCCATCGATGCGGCGAGATCATGCGCGAGCGCGCCCAATGGTAGGTAACGCGACGACTCGTGTCAAGGCGTGTTGACACGCGCAGAAAAGCTTTCGGGTAGAGTGGTCGCGAGAAGGGGGCGACCAGGGCAGATGGAGAAACGTTTTTGGGACCCGCAGCGGCAGGAGCAGTACGTCCGCCATCGCGACCTGGCGATCGAACGACGCCAGGACCAGCAGGAAGGCACGAGCGTCGCCCGCGACATCGATGCCATCTGGCCGAAGCTGCCGGCAGAAGAACGCTGCCTCCTCGCCTATCTCGTGTTGAGCGACGCGCGCTCCTGCATCGGGCGATGCGCCGATCCGCTGCTCGCGCACATGGTGGAGGATGGCCTGCTGTGCCTGCCCCCGGGCGTGCGTCTCGTGCTGACCGAGGATCTGCTCACGGTGTTCGGCATGCCGCCTGCGCTGTGGGACGCGCTGGTGGCGCGCCGCCGTGAGTTGCTCGCGCCCGGGGTGACGGAAGCGCAGCTCCTCGCCGAGGCGGCAAAACGCTATAGCGGACGGGTAACGCCGATTTCCGTGACCGAGGCGGCAGGCGCATCCCCATTGGCGGACTCTGGCAGGCCGCCTGGCGCGAGCCCGATCGCAATGGCCACGCTTTTGCTCAGCGCGCGGCTGAACGATCCGCAACAGGCGCCGCGACCGCTGTCACTGTCCGAGTATCACCAGCTCGTCCAGTGGCTGGATGCCACCGGGCTGACGCTCGCCGCGCTGCTGCGGGAGGACGTGCCGACGATCCTGCAGCCGTACCCGGATGTTGATCGCATCCTGCGGCTGCTGGGGCGCACAAAAAAGGTTGCCCTCCTGCTCGAGCACTGGGCAAGGCTGGGCATCTGGGTGCTCGGCGAGCGCGACGCACAGTTTCCGACGCGCTTGCGCCAGCGCCTGAAGACGGCATGCCTGCCGCTGCTGTTCGGCGCCGGTCCGCGTGCGCCGCTCGAGCACGGCGGACTGTGCGTGGTCGGCTCCCGCGACAGCCCCGAGGAATCGCGCCAGTTCGCGCAGCTTATCGGGGCGCGCGCCGGCGCCGAGGGCCTGGTGGTGATCTCGAGCGACATGCGCGGCGTCGACCGCGACGTCGTCTCGGCCACACTGGCTAGCGGGGGGCGGGTCATCTGCGTGCTGTCCGACAGCCTGGAAAAGGCGGTGGGCAGCAAGCGGTTTCGCGACGCGCTTGCGCTGGAGCGGGCCACGCTGGTCACGCCGTTCACTCCCGGCATCCGCTTCACCGTGGCCAACGCCATGCGGGCCAACCGCTATCAGTACGCCTTGTCCGACGCCGCAATCGTGGTGGAGACGCGCGAGTCCGGCGGCATCTGGGCCGGCGCGGACGAGAATCGCAAGCACCGCTGGGTGCCCGCCTTCGTGCGCACCGGCCTGAGCGCCTCATCGGGCAACAACGCGCTTCTCCATCTGGGTCTGCTGCCGATCACCCAACAGGAGATCGAACAGAGTGCCGACCTTGGGCGCCTCCTGGTGGAGCGCAGCGCTCCAAGCGCGGTTCCCTCCGGCGCGGCCGCGCGCCCGCGGCCGGGACCTGTTCGCCTCTTCCTCGCCGAGCTTTCGCGGTTGGACGAGCAGACCGCCCGCTCGGAAGAGGCGGTGGCACGACATTTCGGCATCGAGCTGGAGCAGGCGCGCGCCTGGCTGGTCCGCGTCCGTGCGCTCCCATGACCGCTGAGCTCATCGACGGCACGGCCATCGCAAGGGAGAAGCGGCGCGCGCCATCGCGCGAGGGGCTCTTCGGTTGCAGCAGGTCGTTGCCCGCGCCATCTTCCTTGAGCCGCTCGTGTGCAATCGCGGAGCGGGTGATGGCTCCGCCAAGCATTCGGCGTATAGGAGTTTCAAACCACATTTCCCCCTGATTCGCGACGGCATCGCCTTCCCGAGAGGCGGCCAATCACGCGGCCTCAGGCGACGATACCCCGCGCG
>VGIE01000440.1 GCA_016867955.1 Betaproteobacteria bacterium | reverse complement strand
CACATGCTCGCTCGGCGCCGGCCGGCCCGCGGCGCGGTCGAGACACCAGTCGGCCAGCATGGTGAACCAGTTCTCGCCCATGTAGGCGGCCTGCGAGGAGCCGATGGCGTGGCGGTCGCCCTGCCAGACGACGAAGCGCCGCGGCACCGTCATCTTCGCTACCAGCTCGTCGGTGAACTCCAGCGGGCTTAGCTCCTCGTCCTCGCCGGCCTGGATCAGTACCGGGCAGGCGACCTTCTGTACGACAGGATGCAGCGAGAAACCGGCGATGAAGTCGTCGAAGGCATCTTCGTCGTCGTAGTTCGACATGTACATGAAGCGCAGCTTGAAGGACGGCGCAGCCATGTTGAAGATCGAGTAGCAGCCAGGTTCATGGCAGACGAAGGCGACGCCCGCGCCCTTCACCCGCGTGCCGAGCTGCGCCGCCGCCTGCAGGCCGAAATAGCTGCCGAAACTGATCCCGGCGATGACCAGCCGGCTTGCGTCGATGTGCGGTTGCTGCACCAGCCAGTCATGGACCGCCTGCGCCGCCGGCATGTGGTTGTCGGCCGTCACCCACAGGCCGTTGACCGGGCACTCACCCTGTCCCGGCCCGTCGTAGACGAAGCTCGCCATGCCGCGTTCGAGGAACTTGTCGCCGTACATCGAGCACATGATTTCCTTCGAGCCGTCCATGCCGTCGATGCCGATGACGCAGGGGAATTTCTCGCCCGTCTTCGGTTCGCGCGGCAGCGTTAGATAGCCAGGCAGGAACTTGCCCGCGAACGGTATCTCGACACGCGTGACCGGTCGCGGGGCGTGACGGATGTAACCCTTGTAGCAGTCGATCATGCGTAGGTTGTAGTCGATGTGCAGCTTGCTGTTCTCGAAGATCGGCCAGCGCGCCGCCGAGTACAGCAGAGAAGCGATGAACCAGCTCTCGCGCGCCGAGACGAAACGGCCCTGGTCCTCAAACGCCTTCGCCTTGGCTTCACGGCGGCGCGCCGCGGCGGCGAACTCGCGATGCATGTCGGCGAACTTGCGGACGCGCGTGCCGACGGTGCGGAAGTCGCCGACGGCGTCGGGTCCGCACGGATACATCGTGTAGCCGAGGCGCGGCTGGTCCCACTCCATCCCGACGGTGGAGATCACGGCATCAAGAATCCAGCGCTGTTCGGCCCAGCGCCGCAGTTTCTGTTCGGTCGTGGCACGCATCATGATGGCATCCTCCCGCAATGCTGCGTCGCCCGCTCCGAAAGGGAACGGGCGCAACGCCGACAAACTGGCGGACCGGCCGCGCTAGTGGATCGTACCTAACACTTTGTGCCCGCGCCTGACGGCGGCGATGATTCTGTCTGGATCGGCGGTCCATGTGAAGGGCTTGGGGTCATGATTGGCTTCTTCGAGGACAGGTGCCGGCACGCAGCAGTGCGGCTGTAGCGCTGTGGCAGCTGTCGAATTGCAGTCGCCGCCGCTGCCGGAGAGAAATCGTGACCGACCTGCTTTCCACAGTACAGGCGCCCTTTGTCGGTCGCCTCATCGTCCTCTTCGATCTCACCCCGCTCGGCGGCGAGGTGCTGCGTTTTGTCAACAACGCCGATGCCGGCGAGCAGGCCGTGCAGTAACGTGGCCAGACCTGCGTGCTGGCGGAGTTCGCGGTCGAGGGGTTCGTATGGTCGGGCAAAGGTGCGCTGCCGAGCCCGCGCCTACTCATTTCCAATGTCAACCGCGTCTTCACTGCCGTGATCATCGAGTTCGTCGACCTGCTCGGGGCAGGGGTAACGCGCTCCACTCCACCGCAGTAGGTGTCAGCTACCATCGAAGATCGCCTCGGGCAGCAGCGCCGAGACGACGTAGTTGGGAACGTCCACAACGTTGCTCACCCGCAGGTCCACCGCGACGCTGCAGATGATGTAGGCCTGCTCGCGGTTGAATCCGCGTTCCTGGAGAAGCTCGATCATGTTGAGCACCGCGCTGCGGCAGGCCAGAGTCAGGTTCTCGCCGTCATTCTAGCCTTCCGCAGTTATCGGCATGCCCATCACGCCGAGGAAGTGCTGCGGCGCGGCCATCGCAGGGTCCATGAAGTAGTCCTGCCTGGAGAAAACAGGGGTCCTGAAGCGGCGGCGCTAGTAGAGACCCTTGTGCACCTTGAAGCGAACCGTAACGGTTGCGCCCATCTCGACCGCGGTCAACGACACCTCGCCGTCGCCCTGCGCGAAGTGGGTATCGCCCGTCGAGAACAGCGCCCCCTTCACGAATACGGGCAGCACGAGTCGCGCGCCCTTGGTCAGCTGCTTCACGTCGAAGTTGCCACCGTTCTCCCGCGGCGGCAGCGTCCTGAGGCCGTTGATGGCACAGGCGCCGGTGGGCGCGGCGCCGGCCGGCTCGGGCGGCATCACGACCCCGCCGCGCTGCAGCAGGCGCGCCTCGCGTTCGGTCCAGGCTTTCAGCGCCTCGTGCGAGGGCGCCACGCCCGAGACCCCCATGAAGGGCGCCCCGGGAATCCGCACGCCGGGAATCTGCTCCGACGTCGCCCAGCCGGCGCGGATCTGCCAGTGCACGAGAAACGGCGTCGTCATCACGTCGCGCAGGAAGCCCAGGCCGGGAAGGATGGCGCTGAACGCCGTGCGTTCGGGCACGACGTTGAGAAACTCGATCTCGAGGCCGTGGCCGGGTTCGGCGCCTTTGACGTAGACCGGGCCGGTCAGCGGGTGGACGGCGCCAACCTGCAAAGACGCGAAGTCCGCCTCGGTCCGCTATTCTCCC
>VGIE01000439.1 GCA_016867955.1 Betaproteobacteria bacterium | reverse complement strand
ACCTCCAGCGCCCAGATCATCATGCTGCTGGGCGGCATGGTGGGGCCGCTGTTCTTTGCCGGCATCACCTCGCTGAGCGGCAGCTATGCGCTGGCCTATGCCCTGTTCGCCATCCTCGGCGCGGTCGTCGGCTGGCGCATGTTGCGGCTGCGGCGCAGGCTGCGCGGCACAGCGGTGGATCGTGGCTAGGGTCCCGCCCGCTACAATGCCATGTGCCTGCGACGCGCCCGTACCGGCAGGCAGTGACGCGGCGTTCAGCGCGCCCGCGTGTCCGGAGCGGCGGCCGCGTGAGCATCGTACGACACTGCCGGTCCCCCGCCTCCATCCTGCACTGATGCCAGCATGAAAATCGGTTTTCACTTCGGCACCACCCTGTACCGCTATTCGCCGCAGGAGCAGATTGCGGTCGCGCGCCGCATCGAGGCCTGCGGCTTCGACTCGCTGTGGTCGGGCGACCATCTGGCCGTGCCGGCGGTGATGCCACTGCGCGACACCGCGCAGCCCGACCTGCCGATCAACAAGGTCGACCCGAACTCGCCGACGGCGCGCGTGATCTTTCCCGCCGACGAACCCATGCCGGACATCTTCATCACGTTCGCCTTCATGGCCGCGGCCACCACCACGCTCACCTTCGGCACCGCGGTCTACCTGCTGCCGCTGCGCCACCCGATGGCCAGCGCGCGGGCGATCGGCACGTTCGACCTGCTCTCCGGCGGCCGGCTGCTGGTCGGCCTCGGCCTGGGCTGGATGCCGCAGGAGTACGAGCGGGTGGGCGTGGACTTCAGGTCACGCGGTCGCCGCCTGGAGGAATGCGTGCGCATCATGCGGACGCTGTGGACCGAGAAGGAACCGCGGTTCCACGGCGAGTTCTACTCGTTTGACCCCTTGCGCTTCGAACCGAAGCCGGCCACCGCGGGCGGTCCGCCCCTGCTCATCGGCGGCGAATCGGATATCGCGCTGCGCCGCGCCGCCGCCATCGGCGACGGCTGGTGCGGGCGCCAGCACACCCCGGAGAGCCTGCGCGCGCATGTGGCCCGGCTCACGGCGATGCGCGCCGAGAATGGCCGCGACAAGCTACCCTTCATCGTACAGAGCCGGCTCACGCCGGCGGCGACCGCGGCCGAGGCCCGCGCCCTCCAGGACGCCGGCGCCGACCACCTGATCATCAGCATGCACAGCTTCGACAAGGCGTCTGACGCGCTGGTGCAGATCGAGCGCTCGGCCGAGCGCGTCCTGGGCGGTCTGCGCTAAGCGGGGAGCGCTGAGAATCGCTCCCAATTACTGCCAGATCAGTTTTGACGTCACCATGGATACTACTTCGGTGATCCGATTAATGACAGCGGCCAGGGGATTGATCTGGCTGCCGCAGCGGTCTGCGCCACCCTGGCGTCGAACAGCTCCATCGGCACGCCCGTCCTGCGGACGTCTTGCGCATCGGGCGGTGGCGCGCCGGGCGCGTCGATCCACTTGAAGGTGTTGCGCCGCGCGGTGGTGACCAGCGCCACGACCTGCAGCAGTACCAGCGACCCCGGGCCGAGCTTGCGAAAGGCGTAGGGCACGCCGCGCGGGACCATGATGCCGTCGAACTGGCCGGGCGCAATCTCCACGCCGTCCTCGCCCACGCAGGATGCCGCCCCTTTCAACACCACCCACAGGCCGTCCATGGCGGCATGCAGGTGTATGCCCTCGCCCTCACCCACCTTGAGCACCTGGTGTTGGCGCAGAAGATGTCGGTGGTGGCCAGGCGCACCCCGGCGCGCATCTTGCCGCGCAGTTCGGGTTCCCTGAAGCGAAAGGCCTGCATCCTGCGCTCATGCCGCGGCAGGAACTCCGGCTGGAAGGCGCTGAGGAGCTGCCTGCCCAGCGCATGCTCGTTACCGAATGACATCGGCTTCATTGCCCATCCTCGCATTTGCGTGTCGGTCCGGCCGCGCGACGCAATGCCCGCGACCCGATGAACGCGATGCGTCAAGCACCCGGCGTCCCGTGTTCCCGGCGGTTGCGCATGTGGTCGGCGGTGCGCGCAAAGGCGTCGTTCAGCGCCTCCTGCAAAGCCGGCGCCACCTTGCAGTCATTCATTGCCTGCTGCATGCAGGCCATCCACTGGTCGCGCTCGCGGGCGCCGATCGCGAACGACAGGTGCCGGGCGCGCAGCATGGGGTGGCCATGGGCATGGAAATACAACGGCGGGCCGCCCAGCCAGCCCGACAGGAACATGAACAGTTTCTCCGTCGAGCCCGCGAGGTCGGCCGGATGCAGGCGGCGGATGTCGGCATAGGCCGGCTCGCTGTCCATCAGCGCGTAAAAGCGATCGACCAGCGCCCTCACCCGCGTTTCGCCGCCGAGCAGGTCGTAGGGCGTCTGCTCCGGCGCCGCTTCACCTGGACTCATCGACCCCCCTGTCTGTCGGCCCTGGAAGCAATCACGCTTACCGCAACACCAGCAGCGGCGGATGGTTCAGCGCGGCGCGCACGCCAGCCCAGGCATTGAAGGCCACGCAAAGCAGGCCCGCGGCGGGACCGGCCAGCCAGACCCAGTGGTTCACCTGGTAGGGGAACTCGAATACCACGCCGGCGATGGCCCAGCCGATGGCCGTGGCGCCGAGCGCCGCCAGCAGCCCGGACAGCGCGCCGAGCACGGCAAATTCCGCGCGCTGCGCCGAGAGGATCTGCGCTCGGGAAGCGCCGAGAGAACGCATCAGGGCTGCTTCCTTCTGGCGCTCATCCTGCGTGGACAGCAGTGCCGAATACAG
>VGIE01000438.1 GCA_016867955.1 Betaproteobacteria bacterium | reverse complement strand
GGCGAGCAGGATGTCCACGCCGCCGAAGCGCTTCACCGCCGCGGCGATGTAGCGCTTCGTGTCGGCCGCCTGTGTCACGTCCGCGGCGCAGAGTTCGACCTGACGCCGATCCAGCCTGCGCGCCGCCCGCTTGAGGTCCTTCTCGTTCAGGTCGACGAGCACCACCCTCGCCCCTTCGGCGAGAAAGCGCTTCGCCGCCGCCGCCCCGATGCCGCCGGCCGCGCCGGTGATGATGGCGACCCTGCCTTTCAAGCGACCCATGACTGCCCTCCGGTTACGCCGCGAAGCTGCCGGCTGTTCGATGATTGGTACGGGGCATTGTATGCGCCCCCAGCGCGCGGCAACGGTTTCTCAAGTGGCTGAGCGCCCGCCGTCCACGGTGTACACGCCGCCGGTGCAGAACGACGCCTCGTCGCCGGCCAGAAAGGCCATCATCGCCGCCACCTCCTCCGCCGTCGCGTAGCGGTGCGACGGCGTCGTCGCGAGCATGCGCTCGCGGCCCTTCTTCGGGTCGCGGGGAAAGAATGCCTTCTCGATGCGGTGGATCATGCCGGTCTCGGTGGGACAGGGATGCACCGAGTTCACGCGGATGCCTAGCGGCGCGCATTCCAGCGCAATGGAGCGCATCATGCCGACCACGGCGTGCTTGCTGGTGATGTAGGCCGACATGTTGGGCGCCCCCTTGATGCCGGCGGTGGAGGCCGTGATGACGATACTGCCGCCGCCGCGCTTCTTCATGGCCGGGATGACGTGCTTCAGGCCCAGCCAGACCCCGCGCACGTTCACCGCCATGACGCGGTCGAACACCTCCTCGGGGTATGCGGTGATCTTCGCCACCTCACCCTCGATGCCCGCATTGGCGAGCAGGATGTCCACGCCGCCGAAGCGCTTCACCGCCGCGGCGATGTAGCGCTTCGTGTCGGCCGCCTGTGTCACGTCCGCGGCGCAGAGTTCGACACGCCGGGGATCGCGCCACCGCACCAGCTTCTGCAGGCCCTGTTCGTCCCGATCGACCAGCACCACCTTGGCCCCATCGGCGAGGAAGCGCTTCGCGGCGGCCGTGCCGATGCCCCCGGCCGCGCCGGTGATGATGGCCACCCTGCCCTTCAGATGCTGCATGCCCGCTCCCTTCGTACGCCTAACAATGCGAGGAAAAACGTCCGCTCGCGCTTTCCTGATTCAGGGCGCCTAACGGAAGCTCTGTTAGGCGCTCTCGGTCATCCTCCGCCTCAAGCGAGGCGCGCCCGCAGTTGCTCGCCGTTGCGCTTGAGTTCATCCATGGCGCCGGCCTTCAGCGAGCCGTCGAGCAGGCGCGCGCTGGTGAGGTCGCTCATGGTCAACAGCGGCAGCACGTGCACGTGCGCATGCGCCACGTCGAAGCCGATCACGGCCATCCCGACCTTGGGCGGCCTCCACTCGGCGCCGATGGCGCGGCCGACGCGCTGCGCCATGCGCATCACGCCATCGTAGTCCGCGGGCTCCATGTCGATGACGTTGACCACATGCTGCTTCGGGATCACCAGCGCATGCCCCGGCTGGATAGGGCGGATGTCCATGAAGGCGAGCGCATGCGCGTCCTCGCAGATACGGATCGAGGGGATGGTGCCGGCAACGATGCGGCAGAAGATGCAGTCGGACACGAGCTCTCCGGATTCGGGTGTGGAAAAGGGTACTGCTGGCGGCGCTGGCGGATCAGGGAATCGATGCGGCTCAGGGATGCAGGTTCCAGCCCTGGCGTCCCGTCCTGACGCGGAACAGGAAGCCGTCGCCGGTGGTCACGTAGAGCGTGCGCAGGTCGGCGTCGCCGAAGGTGCAGTTGGTCGGGCGGTCCACCGGCACCGGGTGCGACTCGAGGATGCGTCCCGTCGGCGTGAACACGTAGACCATCGGTCCGGGGCCGCTCTTGCGGTAGCCCGCCGTTGCGACGATGTTGCCGTTGGCGTCGAGACACATGCCGTCGACGGCGCGGTGCACTCCGCGAAAATCACGCCCGAACTGGTGCAGCACAGCGTACGGGCCCAGCGTGCCGTCCGCAAGGATGGGATAGGCGCGCAGCTCCCTGATGCGGTCCTCGCCATAATCGCATTGCGACACGTACAGTGTGCGCTGGTCCGCCGACAGCAGCACGCCAGTGGGGCTGGTGGTGTCGAAGGTCGCGCGGCGGACCGCATAGGTGCCGTCAGTCGACGGTGTCGCCAGCATCACCGACTCGTCCTGCAGCTCCATCTGCATGCCCGGCAGCAGCAGCGGCTCGTTCCAGGGATTGGAGAACCAGATCCGACCGCCATGGTCGATCGCAAGGTCGTTCGGCGTGTTGAGCCGCTTGCCATCGACGCGATCGGCGACCACGGTGGTGCTGCCATCCGGCTCGAAGCGCACGATGGCGCGTCCGGTCGCGCTACAGCCGTGCAGCCGGCCGCGGGCATCGAACAGTATGCAGTTGGTGCGGTTGGTGCCGCTGCGCCATTCGACGCAGTCGCCGGTCTGCGGATCGAAGCGCATGATGCGGCCCTGCTAGACGAGGGTGAAATACAGATGGCGGCCGTCCCAGGCCGGCCCCTCCGAGGTGCAGCCGAACGGTCCCGCCACCTGCTCGAATGTCCAATCCATTGCGTTCTCCCTCTTGCCTTGTCTGGTCCCTGCCGTCTGCTGCCTGCTGTCTGGTGCCTGCTGTTTCTTGCCTGAGGTTCCGGTTTCGCGACCGCTGTCCCGTGGCCGGTGGCTACGCCATTTGCACTACCACATTGCCGATC
>VGIE01000437.1 GCA_016867955.1 Betaproteobacteria bacterium | reverse complement strand
AAGCATTGTGTAAGCAGGCACTTACTCAAGCACGCGCCGGCGTGGATATTGTCGCCCCGTCGGACATGATGGACGGCCGCATCGGCGTGATCCGCGATGCCTTGGAATCCAAGGGGCACGTGAACACGCGAATCATGGCCTATTCGGCCAAGTACGCCTCGGGATTTTACGGCCCGTTCCGTGACGCCGTCGGGTCGGCCGCCGCGCTTGGCAAGGGCAACAAGCAGACCTACCAGATGGATCCCGCAAATTCCAACGAGGCGCTCTGGGAAGTGGGCCTTGATCTGGAAGAGGGTGCCGACATGGTCATGGTCAAGCCGGGCATGCCCTACCTCGATATCGTCCGGCGCATCAAGGACGCCTACAAGGCGCCGACCTTCGTCTACCAGGTCAGCGGCGAGTACGCCATGCTGAAGGCAGCGGCAGCCAATGGCTGGCTGGACGAGCGCACCGTAGTCATGGAGGCCCTGCTCGGCTGCAAACGCGCGGGCGCTGACGGCGTGCTTACTTACTTTGCGCTGGACGCCGCACGCTGGATGCTGGAGCGTCGGTAAGCGCGGGAGGACTCGCGGCCGGCAGCGGTAGCCCCGGCGGTGCCGTCACGGCGCGATCGAGCGACGCTAGGAAACGCGCCGGTGGCTGAAAGCCGATAACCCGCACCGACGGGTTCTCGCGCCCTGCCTCGTCAAAGAAGATGATCCCCGGCGGCCCGAACAGGCGGAATCGCTTCAGCAGCGCCTTGTCGTCATCCGAATTCGCCGTGACATCGGCCTGCAGCAACAGCATCCTCGACAGGCGCTCGACCACGCGCGGATCGGAAAAGGTGTCGCGTTCCATTTCCTTGCAGCTGACGCACCAATCAGCATAGAAATCGAGCATTACGGGGCGGCCGGCGCTGCCTAGGCGCTGATCGAGTTCCGCCAGCGTGCGCACACGCTCGAACCGCACCGGCACTGCGCGGGCTGCGTCGCCAAACAGGCCCGCCAGCGGCCGCAGCGGATCGCGGCTGCCGGCCAGCGCCCCAACCAGCATGGCCACGCCGGTGACCAGCGCAATCACCCCGATGCCCTTGCCGATCCGCGCAGCCGCCGCGGAATCGGCCGGCAACGGATCGATGGCGTGCATAAACATCGCCCAGACGATCAGCAACGCCGCCCACGCCAGCATCTGCGCGGCCAGCGGAATGACCGGACTGACGATCCAGATCGCCACGCCCAGCATCAGCACCCCGAAGAACTGCTTCACCGCCTTCATCCACGGACCGGAGCGGGGCAGCAGGGCGCCTTCGGACACGCCCACCAGCAGTAGCGGCGCACCCATGCCCAGCGCCATGACGAACAGCGCCGCGCCGCCCATGACCACGTCGCGCGACTGCGAAATGTAGAGCAGGGCGCCGGCCAGGGGCGCGGCCACGCAGGGGCTGACGATGACCGCCGACAGTACGCCCATTGCCGCCACCGAGGCGATGCGCCCGCCCTCCAGCCTGTGGTGGGCACGGTGCAGGTGCTGATGCAGGAATCCGGGCAACTGGATTTCATGCCAGCCGAACATGGCCAGCGCCAGCCAGACGAACACCAGCGCAAATGCCGTCAGCACCCAGGGATTCTGCAGCGCCGCGGCAAGCATCGTTCCCGAGTAGGTCGCGGCCACACCGGCCAGCGCATAGGTCAGCGCCATGCCCAGCACGTAGGCCAGCGACAGCGCGAGCGCGCGTGCCTTGCCGAGGTCGCGGCCCTCGCCGATGATGATGCCCGACAGGATCGGGATCATCGGCAGCACGCAGGGCGTAAACGCCAGCAACAGTCCAAAGCCGAAGAAACTCGCCATGACCAGCCAGAAACTGCCGGACTGAAACAGCGACGCGATATCGGTGTCGCTCGAGAACACCGACGCGGCCGACGCCGGTACACCGCGGCCCGTGGCCCCGGCTGCGGGCAACGGCGTGCTGCTCGCGGCCGCCACCAGGTCGAGCGCCGCGCGCTGCTTCTGTGGCGGGTAGCAGACACCGGCGTCGGCGCAGCCCTGCGAAGTCACCAGCAGCGTGAAGCGCCGAGCCCCGGCGCTGACGGGGACGACGATGCGCACCTCGTTGCGGTAGGTTTCGGTGCGCCCGAAAAAGACGTCGGTATGCGCCTCCCCGCGCGGGAACTGCGGCACCCCCAGCGCCACTGTCGCCGGTTCCGCAGCGAACTCGAAGCGCTCGCGGTACATGTAGTAGCCGCGGGCGATGCGATAGCGCACCTCGACGGAGCTGCCGTCCAGCGCACGCGCGGAAAAGCGGAACGCCTGCTCCGGCTCGAGCAGGTCGCTGGCCTCCAGCGCGTGTGCGACCGGGGCGCAGAGCAGCAGCGCACAGGCAAGCAATGCGGCACGACAGGCGTCGATGCACCGCGACAATAAATGCGAACGCTCGGCGCGCGGCGCGCGCCCGGCATTGGCGGCAGGGAAGATCACGGCGCCTCGCCCTGCATGGACGTCCGCTCCGCCTGCTGGCCGGCTGGCTGCTCGGCTTGGTGCGCGGTCTCATGCACCACCCAGGCCAGATAGTCCGGCAGCCCGGCCACCACCGGCAGCGCAATGATCTCCGGCACCGAATACGGATGCGCCTGACGGATGGCGGCCTGCAGCGCGGCGTAGCGCGCCTGCGTGGTCTTGATCAGCAGCGGATGCTCTTCCTCGCGCTGCACCGCGCCCTGCCAGCGATAGACCGAGCGACAGGGCGCGAGGATGTTGACGCAGGCGGCAAGCGATTCCTCA
>VGIE01000436.1 GCA_016867955.1 Betaproteobacteria bacterium | reverse complement strand
CAGTTGCCGGCCCAGAACAGGTTGGCGAGCGCGAGATAGAGGTAGGGCAGCAGGCGCGCGGCAGCTCCGGGCATGGGCCCGCTCAGCGGCGCTTTCCCGGCGAGCGGACCAGCAGCACCGGGATGCTGGTGTTGCGCACAACTTCCTCGGCATCGCTGCCCATCACCACGCGCTTGAGGCCGCGGCGGCCATGGGTGCCGATCACAATGATGTCGGCCTTCCACTTCTTCGCGTCGCGCACGATGAGGTCGGCGGCGCGGCCGCCAACGCTCTCCACCAGCGCCGAATCGGCGACGATGCCGCCCTTGCGCACGCGCGCCACCGCCTTGGCAAGGATCACCTTGCCCGCGTCGCGGAGCATGTCGATGGCCTCGCCGACCATCATGCCCGCCTCGGGCGTCGACAGGAGTACCAGCTCATCGACGACATGGATCAGCCGGATGCTGGCCTTCTGGTCACTGGCCAGTCGGATGGCGGCCGCAATGCCCAGGTTGGACGTGGAACTGCCGTCGACGGGAACCAAAATGCGCTTAAATATGGGTTTTCCTCTCCTGAAGTTGGCCTAGTGCACGGCGATGCATAGAATTCCGGACCGCGCTGCGTGCGGCGATTATGGCACCTTTCGCGCCCCCTCCGCATGGGCGATTTTGCGGCGAGGCCCCAACCTGCTATAACCGCGGGGTTTTCACGCATCCTTTTGACGGGAGTCCAGTGAGCAAGATCAAGTACGACTGCGCCAAGTGCCCCGGCTACTGCTGCAGCTACGACCTTATCGAGGTGTCCAACCACGACATCGGCCGCCTGGTTAAGCATTTCAAGGTGAGCGATGCAGTTGCCCGCAGGCGTTATCTCAAGCGAGTCCGGTCGGCGGGCAAGGACATCACTGTGCTGCGCCACAAGAAGGACGAAGTCTACGCCACCACCTGCGTGTTCTTCGACCAGGATGAGCGCCGCTGCACCGTGTACGCCGCGCGCCCGCACGTGTGCCGGACCTATCCCGATGCCAGCCGCTGCGGCTATTACGAATTCATCAGGTTCGAGCGCGAGCAGCAGGGAGATGAGGACTTCGTTCCCAGCGCCTGAGGCCTCGCTGGCCCGGGGGAGATCTGTCATCACGGCATCAGCGTGGAGCGGCCAGCGCCGCCGGGAGGTGGCGGCACTCTTCCGGTTTACAATGCGGCATGACAGAAAAGCCGCCCGCAACACGCCCTGCCGAGGGCGGCAGTCCACCCGCTGGCCCGCATCCCTACACCGGCCTCACCCCCGATGTCGTGCTCGACGCGCTGGATGGCGCAGGGTTTCACGGAGATGGCCGCCTGCTCTCCCTCAACAGTTACGAGAACCGCGTCTATCAGGTCTGGCTGGACGGGCCGCCCGCCGGCGCTGCGGCATTGCGGCAGACCAGGCCCGGCGTCGCAGAGTCCGTGGTTGCGAAGTTCTACCGCCCGGAGCGCTGGACCGACGCCCAGATCGAGGAGGAGCACGCCTTCGTCGCCGAACTGGCAGCGCGCGAACTGCCGGTGGTCGCCCCGCTCGCGCTCGATGGCGGCGGCACGCTCGCGCGCCATGGCGGTTTCCGCTTCGCCGTCTATCCGCGACGCGGCGGGCGCGCTCCCGAACTGGAGGACCGCGAGACGCTGAAATGGATGGGGCGTTTCCTGGGCCGCATCCACGCCGTCGGCGCCCTGCACACCTTCGCCGCGCGCCCCGAGCTCGACATCGAGAACTTCGGCTACGAACCCTGCGACTGGCTGCTCGACAACGGCTTCATCCCGGAAGACCTCGAGGACGCCTGGACCAGCATTGCGCAGCAGGCGCTGGAGGGCATCGAGGGCTGCTTCGAGCGCGCCGGTGAGGTCGTGCGGCTGCGGCTGCATGGCGACTGCCACGCCGGCAACGTGCTGTGGACCGAGCGCGACGAGAAAGCCAACACCGGCGGGCCGCACTTCGTCGACTTCGACGATGCGCGCATGGGGCCGGCCATCCAGGATCTGTGGATGCTGGTGTCCGGGCAGCAGGAGGTGATGGCGCGGCAGTTCCGCGATCTGCTGACGGGCTACGAGGCCTTCCACGACTTCAATCTGGCCGAGCTGCACTTGATCGAGGCCCTGCGCACGCTGCGCCTGCTGCATTACTCGGCGTGGATCGCGCGGCGCTGGGAGGACCCGGCCTTTCCCGCGGCGTTCCCGTGGTTCAACACCCAGCGTTACTGGCAGGACCGCGTGCTCGAGCTGCGCGAACAGGTTGCGCTGATGGAGGAGCCGCCGCCGCGCATCTGATGCGGCACGCGCCGGGCGCCGCGCTCGACCCGCAAAACCTCCCGCCGCATCCTCCTGCACCTCCCGGCTCCCGCCCCCCTTCATCCCCCACCAAATGACTGCCTACCACAGACCCAGTGAATCCCTGTTCGTCGACATTCGCGGCCTGCGCTATCACGTGCGCAGCTGGGGACGCCCCGGCGCGCCCAAGCTGTTCCTCGTGCATGGCTGGATGGATGTCTCCGCCTCTTTCCAGTTCTTCGTCGACGCGCTGAAGGGCGACTGGCACATCCTCGCCCCCGACTGGCGCGGCTACGGACTGACGCAGTGGTCCGGCGCCGACACCTACTGGTTCCACGATTTCATCGGCGACCTCGACAAACTGCTCGCGCACTTCCAGTCCGACGCGCCGGTGCGGTTGCTCGGCCACAGCATGGGCGGCAGCGTGTCCAGCATGTATGCGGGCGTCCGCCCGGAGCGCATCGCCCGCCTCGTCAACGTG
>VGIE01000435.1 GCA_016867955.1 Betaproteobacteria bacterium | reverse complement strand
ATCGCCGCGAGGTCGTAGTGGCCGGCGCCGTTGAACACCTCGCAAAAGCCCCAGCCGATCTCCAGCACGTCCGGATTGGCGGTAAAGCCCGCTTCGACCAGGCGGCCGGCAACGACGCCATTTCGCGCCGCCTTGCCGAGGTGGAAGGGGTTGAGCATGTTGCCCATCATGGTGCGCATGCCGGATGCTTCGGCCGCCGCGGTGCCGATGGCATGCTGCATCTGCAGGGTGTTGAAACCGAGCAGTTTACCCACCGCGACTGCAGCGCCGAAATGCGCCAGGGTCGAGGTTGAGTGCCAGCCCTTGGCATAGTGGTGCACGCCGAGACCGCGCGCGATGCCGGCCTCGACCTCCCAGCCCAGGATGAAGGCCTCGAGCAGGCGCTCGCCGCTGACGCCGCCCTCCTCTTCGGCGACGGCCAGCGCCGCGAACAGTACCGGGGAGGCAATGAAGCCGCTGACGGTCAGGCTGATGCTGTCGTAGTCGAGCGCGTGCGCCGCGGCGCCGTTGACCATCGCGGCGCCCGAGGCAGCCAGCCGGAGCGGGGTACCGAGTACGGTGCCCTGCCCGGCCCGGCTTTCGCGCGCGGCCAGTTTGCGCACCTGCCGCACGGACTCCTCCTCAAGGCCGGTGAGCAGGGTGCCCATCGCGTCGATGATGGCGAGCTTGCCGCGCTCGCGCACCGCTTCCGGAATCGCGGAATAGCGGGTCTCGGCGGCGAATTGCGCGAGTTCTCTGGTAACGCCCATCGTGCCTCTCCTTGGAGTACCTGACGATACTAGGGGATGCATCCCCTCGCGCTCCCCTATGTCGGGGCGCCTGACTGCGATTCCGTCGGGCGCTCCTGGCCTGCTGCGATTGTCGTGGAAGCCGGCTGCCCGGAGCCGCCGCGCAACTGCGCGCGCAGCCGCTCGGTGGCAGTCGTGTCGACCACGAGTTCACCGGCTTTGACCACCACCCCGTACTTGCGTGCCGCGTAGTCGCGGGTGATCTTCTCCTCGCGGATATCGTTGACGACGGCCGCCGGATCGCGCTCCAGCGGATCACCGAAACCGCCACCGCCCGCAGTGATATGCCGGATGCGGTCGCCTTTCTGAATGGGCAGCGTGATCTTGGTTTCGAGCATGCTTTCCCGACCATCGCGCCAGAGGTGGGTTTCCGAGGTCGAACCGTTCTCCCCGCCCTCGAGGCCGTAGGGTGGCACGTCCCGACGGTGGGTTCTCACCTGCAGCACCGCTTCGGTGCCGGTGAACTCGAGGTGGCGTTCCAGCGCGAGCCCGCCGCGGTTGCGCCCCGCCCCGCCCGTGTCCGAAACGAAGCCATAGTGCAGCACCCGAACCGGGTTCTCCGCCTCCAGGATTTCGATGGGCTGGTTCGAGATGTTCGTCGCAATGTGCGCCAGGCCTTCGCCGCCGTCGCCAGCGGCGCCGGCGCCCCAGCTGCCGCAAATGATGTCGTTGAACTGGAACGCACGCCCGCTGGCGTGGTAGCCGCCGATGCGGATACCGCTGATCCCGCCGTCGCCTGCCGCCGGCACCTGCCGGGGCAGCGCCCTGGCCATGGCGCCGAAGATGGCGTCGAGTATTCGGTAACCCAGAACACCGCGCGCCGCGAAGGCCGCCGGCGGCCTTGGATTGAAGATCGATCCCTCGGGCAACACGATCTCGATCGGACGGAAACAACCCTCGTTGTTGGGCACGGGCGTGCGCATCAGCGAGCGCACCGCGATGTACACCGCGGAACGCGCGAAGGACGGGGTGCAGTTGATGGCGCCCCTGACCTGCGGGGAGGAACCGGTGAAGTCGAAGCGCACGCGGTCGCCGCGGATCTCGACGCGCACCTTGACCGGAACCAGCACGGCCTGCCGGCCGTCGTGATCCTCGTAATCGGTGAACTCGAAATCCCCGTCGGGCCAGTGCGCGATCTCCTGGCGCGTGACGCGCTCGGAGTAGTTGAGGATCTCATCGATGTAGCCATGGAAGACATCCGCCCCATGGTGTTGCAGAAGGGCCTGCAGCCCGTGCTCCCCGGCCATGCAGCCCGCCACCTGCGCGCCCAGGTCGCCCATCACGGTATCCGGCACGCGCACATTGAGCCTGATCAGGTCGTAGACCGCCTCGTCCGGCACATCGGCCACGTGCAGCTTCAGTGGCGGCAGGCGCAGGCCTTCCTGGAAGATCTCGATCGAGTCTGCCGCGCCGCCGCCAGGCACGCGACCGCCGATATCGGCATGGTGCGCCACCACCACGGCAAATCCCTCGAGCCGCTCCCGGAAGAAGATCGGCTTGAACATGAAGATGTCCGGCAGGTGCATGCCGCCATGGAACGGGTCGTTCAGCACGATGAGATCGCCGGGCGAGAAATTCTCGCCGAAGCGCCGGCGAACGACCTGGATGGCATCGGGGATAGAACCGAGATGCAGCGGCAGCGACAGCCCCTGGGCGATGAGTCTCCCGTCCCGGTCGCAGAGCGCCGCCGCAAAGTCGAGCAGCTCGCGAACCACGCTCGAGCGCGCACTGCGCATCACCATCAGCGCCATTTCGTCGGCGGCGGCGGCCAGCGCGTTGCGCAGCACCTCGAAGGTGATCAGGTCGAATTCTTCACGTGTTTGCATGCCGGCGGGTCCCGTTGTTCAGGCGCGTATTCAGGCGTTCGACAGATCGATGCGGATCTGCCCTTCGGCGTCCAGCGCCGCGCGCGCAGCCCCGGGGACGAAGGTGGTGGTGTCGTACTCCTCGACCAGCAGGGGGCCGCCGCGCGGA
>VGIE01000434.1 GCA_016867955.1 Betaproteobacteria bacterium | reverse complement strand
GCTGGTGTGGCTGATGCGGAGTACTGTCAGTTTCCTCCCTATAGTGCGCCACACGTTGCCGGGCATCGGGGGCCAGGTGTTGTCGCCCGAATGGGGGCCACCCGTTTACGGGTCATAGGGGGCCACCCGTTTCCGCCCCAGTGGGGGCCAGGCGTTTCCGCCTGATCGGGGGCCACCCGCCGCCGCGCTTGCCGGGCTCCCTCACGTCGCGTACTGCTGCTCCTTTCAAGGAGGGCGGGCGTGGCAGGACGGAGAGCGGACGTGTTGGACATTCGCGAGATAGTTCGCCGGCTGCAGCTCGGCGAGGGGGACCGGCGGATCGCGCGGGACCTCCGGATCAGCCGGAAGACCGTCGGCAAATACCGAGCGTGGGCGACAGCGCAGGCGCTCCTGACGGGACCGCTGCCGGATCCGGCGGCGCTGCAGGCGACGCTGGCCGCCACGCTGCCGGTCGTCCGGCCGCCCACCATGCCTTCCAGTGTGGAGCGGTTTCGGCAGCGCATCGTCGATCTCCGCAAGCAGGGCGTCGAGTGTCGGGCCATCCACCAGATCCTGCGGGAGGAAGGCGGATTCACCGGGGCCTACCAATCGGTCTACCGCTTCGTGCGCCGGCTCGAGCCGCGGACGCCCGACGGGGTCGTGCGCGTCGAAACGCCGCCCGGCGACGAAGCGCAGGTCGACTTTGGCTACGCCGGGCTGATGCTCGACCCGCAGCGCGACACCCGCCGCAAGGCGTGGGCGTTCGTGATGACGCTCTCCTTCAGCCGGCACAGCTACGTCGAGTTCGTGTTCGACCAGGACGTCGCCACCTGGCTGCGCTGCCATCGCCGGGCCTTCGAGTGGTTCGGGGGCGTGCCGCACCGCGTCGTCGTGGATAACCTCAAGGCGGCGATCGTCAAGGCGGTGCTGTACGACCCGGTCGTGCAGCGCGCCTATCGCGAATGCGCCGAGCATTACGGGTTTCTGATTTCCCCCTGCCGCCCACGCACGCCCGAGCACAAGGGCAAGGTCGAGCAGGGGGTCCACTACGTCGCGCGCAATTTTCTCGCCGGCCGCGCGTGGCGGGATATCGATCAGGCCAATGAGCGCGTCCTCGTCTGGTGCGTCGAGACGGCTGGACGGCGGATTCATGGCACGACGAAGGAGCCACCGCTCACGCGGTACGACGAGATCGAGCGGGCCACGCTGCGCCCGCTGCCGACGGCGCCGTACGCGCTGGCGACGTGGAAGAAAGCCAAGCTCCATCCCGACTGCCACGTCGTCTTCGAGGACGCGTTCTACTCGGCGCCGCATCGGCTGATTGGCCAGCGGCTCTGGCTGCGCGGCGCCGACACCACCGTCCAGATCTTTCACGAGCATCAGCTGCTCGCCAGTCATCCGCGCGCGAGCCGTCGCGGTCAGCGGATCACGAATCCCGATCACTTGCCGCCGGCCAAAGTCGCGGGCCTGCTCGCCACACCGGCCAGCTGCGTGCGGCGCGCCAGTGACATTGGCCCCGCCACCAGCGAACTGGTCGGGCGGCTGCTGGGCGAGCGGCCGCTCGATCGCCTGCGCACCGTCCTGGGCATTCTCAAGCTCGCGCACAAGTATGGGCCGCGGCGACTCGAGGGCGCGTGCACGCGCGCCCTGCGCTACGACGACCTCGCCTACGCCACGATCAAGCGCATCCTCGAGCGCGGCCTCGACCAGGTCGCCGAAGCCACCGCGCCCACGCCCGCGCGTGAGACCACGCTCCCGCTCTTTGCCCGTCCGGTCACCGATTTCTTTCCATCGTCAGGAGGATCGTCATGCAACTGAGTCATCAGCTCGTCCCCAAACTGAAGAATCTCCGCTTGTCCGGTATCCTCGCCACCCTGGAGGTCCGCACGCAGCAGGCCATCACCGAGAAGCTCTCGTACGTCGACTTCCTCGAGCGGCTCGTCGAAGACGAGGTCGAGCGGCGCGGGCAGAAGCAGTTGCAGCTCCGCCTCCGACGCGCCACCGTTGACCTCGGCAAGACGCTCGAAGGTTTCGACTTCAGCTTCAATCCCTCGATCAATCGCCAGCAGATCTTCGATCTCGCGACCGGCCACTTCATCGAGCGCCACGAGACGGTGCTGATTCAGGGGCCCGCCGGCGTGGGCAAGTCCCATCTCGCGCAGGCCCTCGGCCACGAGGCGTGCCGGCGGGGCTTCGACGTGGTCTTCATCGCGGCCGCCCGCATGCTGGGGCATCTGCACGGCGGCCGCGCCGACGGGACCTACGAGCGGCGCTTGCTCACCTACACGCGTCCCGACCTGCTCATCCTTGACGACTTCGGACTCAAACCGCTGCCGCCAGCCGGCCCCGAGGACTTCTACGAGGTGATCAACGAGCGGTACGAGCACGGCGCGTTGATCGTCACGTCCAACCGCGCCTTCACCGAATGGCCGGAGCTCTTTCAGAGTCCGCTCCTGGCCTCGGCCACGCTCGACCGGTTGGCGCACCACGCGCACCAGATCGTCATCACCGGCGACAGCTTCCGCGCCAACGGGCGCCGCCGCGGCGGGCCCCGCGAGTGACCGGCCTATGGATCCTGCCGGCGCTATGGAACACGCCACAGACCGGCGTGTCCCACAGCGCCTTGGAAAACCGCACAGAGCGCGGTTTCCCACAGGCTCCACAGGCCCCTATTGTTTGTAATTGAGAGACGAGGTCAACCCCGGAGCACCGGCAGATGCAGCGGCGCCGATTGGCCCCCGATCACCCGAAAACGACTGGCCCCCTTCGGGCGAAACTTGACACCACC
>VGIE01000433.1 GCA_016867955.1 Betaproteobacteria bacterium | reverse complement strand
CGACGAATTGAATTCGGCGGATGCCCAACCATGGCCCGTCCACGCGGATATTCGATATCGTTATCGATATAGCCGGCGCTGCCCGCACTGCTTCAGGATGGTCTGGAGCGCCAGTCGGCCATGCCCTCAGGCGCCCTGCGAGAGCACCCGTGCCCGCTCCTCGCTGACGCCGCGAACGTCGAAACGAATGCCGAGCGCGCGCCACTCTTCGGCCTCGCCATCCAGCGCCGCCTCGCTGAGCGGATGCTCCTCGAGCCAGGCGCGCGGCAGTGACAGCGTGAAGCCGGTTTCATTGGCGCGGCAGGACAGCGGCGGAGCGGCGATGTCGCCGCGACTGAGGTAGAACAGCGCCGCCAGGCGCAGCGCAAAGATCAGCGACCAGTCCTCGCTGCGCGCCGTCAGCGCCTCCAGCTTGGACAGGCGCCCGCGGTGAGCCAGCACCACATTGGCCAGCCGCGCCTGTTCGTCGCGCGAGAACCCCGGCATGTCGGCCTGCGACAGGATGTAGGCCGAGTGCTTGTGGTAGCCGGCGTGGGCGATGGTGATGCCGATCTCGTGCAGCGCCGCGGCAAACTGCAGCAGCAGCTGGTCCTGCTCGGCCGACTCGGCCCCCAGATCGGCGTGGATGCGCGTCGCGAGCGTACCGACGCGCTCGGCCTGCGCCGCATCGACGTGGTAGCGGCGCATGAACTCGCGCACCGTCGCCTCGCGCATGTCACGGTGGCTGACGCGGCCCAGCAGGTCGTACAACACGCCCTGCCGCAGCGCTCCGTCCGCCACCCCCAGGCGATCGATCTTCAGGTCGTCCAGTATCGCGCTCATGATCGCGAGCCCTCCCGGCAGGATCGCCAGGCGCTCGTCGCGCAGACCGGGCATCTTCAAGTCCGACGCGTCGCCCGAGCGGATCAGCTGGGAGCGCAGCCGCTCCAGCCCCTCCGGCGTGATGCCGCGCTCGGACCAGCCATTGGCCTCGAGTATCGCGGCCAGCGTCTTTGCCGTGCCCGAGGACCCGACAGCCTCGGCCCAGCCGGTGCGGCGGTAGTCCTTGACGATGCGCTGCAGCGCATTGGCGGCCGCCACCTCGGCACGCTTGAACGCGGACTTGTCGATCCTGCCGTCGGGAAAGAAGCGCTGGCTCCAGGTCACCGAGCCCATCTCGAGCGACTCCATCCTCTCGGGTACATAGCCCGTGCCGATGATGAACTCGGTGGAACCGCCGCCGATATCGATGACCAGCCGCCGGTCCGGCCATGACGGCAGCGAGTGCGACACGCCCAGATGGATAAGGCGCGCCTCCTCGCGGCCGAAGATCACCTCGATCGGGAAACCCAGGGCTTGGCGCGCCTCGGCGATGAACTGGTCGGAGTTCTTTGCCACCCGCAGCGCATTGGTACCGACGGCCCGCACCGCGGCGCGCGGGAACCCGCGCAGGCGCTCGCCAAAGCGGCCGAGCGCCTCCAGCGCGCGCTGCTGCGTCGCCCGATCGATACGCCCGTCACGGGTGAACCCGCCGCCCAGGCGCACCGGCTCGCGCAGCGAATCGAGCAGGTAGATCTGCTCGTCCACGACGCGGCCGATCTGCAGATGGAAGCTGTTGGAGCCGAGATCGACGGCGGCGAGGGTGTCATACCGCAGGACGCGGCTGGGGAGTCGTTCCACGGGCGCAACATAGCACCGGGTTCGCGGCGCCGCAAACGCGCCCGCCGCACCTGCCGTGCGTGAAGCAACCCTGGCCATGGTTCAGGCGGACGCGGACCGGAGGCGCCCCGCCGCCGCGCCCGCAGGACCGACTCCGCCAAGGCTGCCTGACACAATTTCCGTCAGGCGGGCTGAGGCAGGGACGTTCGCGGGAACCATCCCCGCAGTTGTGTTCGGCGTTCCGAGGTGGCAGCATCGCCGGGTGCCGCGCGCAGGCGCGGGCTGCACCTCGCGCTGCACCTTGCGAAGGCGCGCGGAACGCCTGGAGAACCACCGCCGGGGTCGACGATGATCAGGGAATATTACCGCTTCATCTGGAAAGTCAGCGGACGGCGCCAGCTGGCCCTCTCGGCCATGGCCATTGCCCTGTTCCTGCTCGAACTGGTGCCGCTGGAACTGCAGCGACGCATCGTCAATGGCGCGGTCGACCACCGCGAGTTCAGCTACATCGGGCTGCTCTGCCTCGCCTACGTGGGCATTTCGCTGACCCACGGCGGCCTGAAGCTCGTGCTCAACGTGTTCAGCGCGTCGGTCGGCGAATCGGTCAACCGGCGACTGCGCCTGGCCATCAATCCGGCCGCCGCGCCCGGCCCGGCGCAAGGTCAGGCACCGCCCCGGACGCATCACCAGGCGCACAAGGCCGAAGGCGTGGCGATCTCGATCATCGTCTCCGAAGTCGACACGGTGGGGAACTTCGTCGCAACCAGCTTCTCCGGTCCGCTGCTCAATGCCGGCATCCTGGTCAGCGTGCTCGGCTACATGATCTTCACCCAGCCCTGGCTTGCCCTGGTGGCCTTTCTCGTCTTCAGCCCCCAGCTCCTGTTCATCGTGCCGCTGCAAGCCGGCATCAACCGGCACACGACGTCGCGCATCGTGACCCTGCGCGAACTGAGCGTGGAGATCGTCGAGCACGCCGCGCGCCCGGCGGCGGGTCAATCGCGTGACGGCTTCCTGAGGCGCATCGGCGAGGTCTACCGCCTGTCCATGAAGATCTTCCGGCGCAAGTACGGCATGAATTTCCTCATGAAACACAGCTACCACCTGGGCGTGATCGGGATACTTGCCACCGGCAGCTGGCTC
>VGIE01000432.1 GCA_016867955.1 Betaproteobacteria bacterium | reverse complement strand
TTTAGCAAACGCTGAACCGCGCCGCTTTCGCCTTCGCTGCGGGAAAGCCCCTTCTGCAGCCCTGACGCGCCAACGCCTTGCAGCGCTTCGACCTTGTCATCATCGGCGGCGGCATCAACGGCGCCGGCATCGCCCGTGATGCCGCGGGTCGTGGCCTGTCGGTGCTGCTCGCCGAGCAGGGCGATCTCGCTGGCGCCACCTCCTCGGCCAGTACCAAGCTGATTCACGGCGGCCTGCGCTATCTGGAGCACTTCGAATTCCGGTTGGTGTCCGAAGCGCTCGACGAGCGCGAAGCCCTGCTCGGCATCGCACCGCACATCATCTGGCCGCTGGAGTTTGTGCTGCTGCACGAACGACACCTGCGACCGGCGTGGCTGCTGCGCGCCGGGCTGTTCCTCTACGATTACCTTGGCCGTGGCGCCTTTGCCCTGCGTGGCGGCCGCTCCAGCCTGCCTCGCTCGCGTGCGATCCGGCTCGAGCGCGGCGGGTACGGAGAAGGGCTCAAGCCGGAGTCCAGTTCTGGTTTCGGCTATTACGACTGCTGGGTCGACGACGCGCGGCTGGTCGTGCTCAACGCGCGCTCGGCGGTGATGCGTGGCGCGCGCATCCTGACCCGCACGCGTGTGACGGCTGCGCGGCGCGTCGAGGACAACGAAGGCGAAGCCTGGCAGGTGAGCCTGCAGCACGCTGGCGGGCGCAGTGAGCAGGTCGTCCTGGCACGCGCGCTGGTCAATGCGGCCGGCCCGTGGGTCGCGCAGGTGCTGGCGAATACGCTGCAAGTCGAGGCACCGGCCGCGGTCCGGCTTGTCCGGGGCAGCCACATCGTCGTGCCCCGAATTCATGCGCGCCATCACGCCTTCATCCTGCAGAACCCGGACCGCCGCATCATTTTCATGATCCCGTACGAGCGGGAATTAACGTTGATTGGCACGACCGACGTGCCTGTCGTGGGCGATTCCGATGCCCGCCTGCGCCAGGGCCCCAGCGCTGCCGAGATCGCCTATCTCTGCGAATCGGCGAGCCGCTACAGCGCCGCAGCAATCACCCCCGAGCAGGTCCGCTGGAGTTACAGCGGCGTGCGCGCGCTCTACGATGACGGCAGTCACGATCCCTCTGCCGTGACGCGGGACTATCACCTGCTGCTTGACGCCGGCCAGAGCAGGCGCGCGGCGCCCTTGCTCTCGGTGTTCGGCGGCAAGATCACCACCTTTCGCCGGCTTGCCGAACAGGCATTGAAGCAGCTGGAGCCCTGGTTTCCCGGGACCCGCGCATGGACCCACACCGAGGCGCTGCCGGGGGGGCGATTTCCCTGCCGTGCCCGCCAAACGTGGCTTCGACGCGCTGTTGGCACGGCTGCAGGCCGACTATCCCGGCCAGCCACCCGCCTATCTCGTGCGGCTCGCGCGACGGCACCGCACGCTCGCTGCGCACCTGCTGGACGGCGCGCGCACGCAAGCGGCACTCGGCCGGGATTTTGGCGGTGGTCTCTACGAGATCGAACTGCGCTACCTCATCCAGCATGAATGGGCGCGGGAGGCCGACGATGTGCTCTGGCGCCGCACCAAGTGCGGGCTGCACATGAGCGCGGTCGAGCGCGCCGCCGTGGCCGACGCCATGCGCAACATGACTTGACGCCGGGTGCACGGGTCGGCGGTGCGGTCTCCTGGCCTGGGTTAGAGGCAGGAGCCCGGCGCGAGGTGCGGCCGGCCGCAAATTGGGCTCTAATAGGAAAAACCCTCCCCCTCACTCGAGCCCACTGCAATGTACAAATACATACTGGTTGCCACCGATGGCACCGATTTCGCGCTGCGCGCGGTCCGCGAGGCATCTCGACTCGCGGCGGCCTTCGGCTCGAAACTGCTGATCCTTCATGTGGTCTCGCCCATGGAGCTGCCGCACCATGTTTCGGGCGGGGCGCTATCGCGGCTGCCGCGCTCGGTGCTGCTCGAGGAAGCGGAATCCCAGGAGCGCCAGATCATCGACCACGCCGTCAAGGTGGCCGAGGAGGCCGGTGCGAAAGCCACGCCGGCCTTCATCACCGGCACTTCCCCCTACGAGGCGATCCTGCATGTTGCCGAGGAACAGCACTGCGACCTCATCGTCATGGCCTCTCACGGGCGCAGCGGCCTGAGCGGCCTGCTCATCGGCAGCGAGACCAAGAAGCTCCTCACGCATGTCAAGGACATTCCGGTCCTGGTCGTGCGTTGACTCGAGCGTTGATGCGCGCCGAATGCCGATCGGCGGGCTACGTGCGGCACAGGCCGACCGCGTGCGAGTTCTGCGCCGGGATATCATCGCCCCATGCATGAAATCGACGTCCTGGCTGACCTGGTGCGCATGGCGCGATCCGCCGTCGCCTTTACCGGTGCCGGGATCAGCACCGAGAGCGGCATCCCCGACTTCCGCAGCCCGGGCGGCATCTGGACGCGCCACCAGCCGGTGCTCTACGGCGAGTTCATGGCCAGCCGCGAGGCGCGCGTGCGCGGCTGGAAGCTGGCGGCCGGCATGTTTCTCGAATCGCGCGCCGCGCAGCCGAACGACGGCCATCGTGCCATCGCAAGGCTGGAGCAGCGCGGCCATGTCGCGGCCGTCATCACGCAGAACATCGACGGCCTGCACCGCGACGCCGGCAGTACCGGCGTAATCGAACTGCACGGCACCAACCGCAAGGTGCGCTGCCAGGACTGCAGCAGCACCTGGCCCACCGAAGACATCGTCGAGCGCTGGCAGGCAGGCGACGAGGCGCCCGAATGCGAGGACTGCGGCGGTCCGCTGAAGAC
>VGIE01000431.1 GCA_016867955.1 Betaproteobacteria bacterium | reverse complement strand
CCCGGGCCACGTACCGTGCCCGGTGTCGCGTTTGGTGAACGAGTCGGAGGACGACCGATGACAGGGTCGCGCGGGAAACGTGGGGATCCGGAAGACTTCACCGTCGAGCGCGTCATCGACGACGTGCTGATCGAGCGTGGCGCGCACGGCCTGCGCATCACGCGCCCGTGGTCGAGGACCGCGGGCTACGCGGCCCTGGGCTGGGTCGCCATCTGGTGCGGACTGGCGACATTCTTTGCCACACTCGGCCCTGGAACGCCGGACAGCGGCGCCCTTCTGCTCGCGCTGCCGGGGCTGGCCATGGGCTACGTGGCGGCGACGCGCTTCCTCAACCGCACGGTCATCGAGGTCGCGCCCTCCGGCATCGTGCTGCGCCATCGGCCGCTGCCCTGGCCGGGCGGGCGGCGCTTCGATGCGCGCGACGTGGCGGCGCTCGACATCGAGACGCGGGACATTCATGCCCGCGGCCATACCTACCAGGAATGCCGCATCCTGGTCCGACGCCGCAGCGGCACCATGACGGTACTGCTCAAGGGGCTCGAGATGAGCGGCATTGCGGCAGCGATCGGCGACTGCCTGGGCCTGCCCCTCACCGCGGCGCGCCGCTGAAGCCGGTCGCAAGCCGCCATGCATGCCGTACCCAACGGCCTTGATCGAACGAACTCCTTCCGGCACAGGCACTGATGCGCTTTCGCCTTTTCCTGCGACTCGATCGGGCCGATCCGCCGGTTCCTGCGCAGCCGCACACCGGCCCGAGACACCCGCGGCACCGCGCGCGCTTCCGTCACCAGATGAAACGCTACCGGCGCCGCATGCGCACGGCCGTGATGCTGCTGCTCGGATTCCTGCTGGGTGCCGCATTGATGACGGGCAGCGGCCCTGGTCGCTTCCTCGGCCTCGGCGGGCTGGCGCTCCTGCTCGCCTGCGCGGCCGGCGCCGCGCTCATCCTCCTCTTCGGCCAGTGGCCCCTACTGCCCGCAATGCGGCAGCAGCCGCTTCGCCGGCGGCAGGGCACTCGCCTCCGACGCGACATCCGGCGCGCCGCACTGCCCCGCCTGCGGAGGCCGCATCCACGAGGGCGACAACGAGGAGCCGCGCTCCTACCGGCTGCGCGGCTGCACCCATTGCGGCATTGCCCTCGACGACGAGGGACTCTAGCGCGCCTGACAATGCGCGGGGACACTCCCCTCGCGCTCGCCTGCTTGAACCGCCCCTGACGGTAATTCTGTCCGGGGCGCTTGGGGTCCGTGGGCGCCGGCGATGACTTGGCCCGGATGCGGAAACGTGCGGGGTATCATGCCGCCATGCCACAGCGACACCTGATCCTCTTCGCCCACGGCGCGCGCGACCCGGAATGGGCGCGGCCGCTCGAGGCCCTGCGCGAGCGCGTTGCGACGCTGGCGCCGGACTGCACGGTCACGCTGGCGTACCTCGAATTCATGTCGCCCGGCCTGATGGAAGCGGTGGCCACACAGGTCCGCGCGGGTGCAGCGGACATCACCGTCGTGCCGGTGTTCCTCGCGCAGGGCGGGCACCTGAAGCGCGACCTGCCGCTGATGCTGGCCGAGCTGCGCGCGGCGCATCCCGCGGTGGCGCTCAGCGTGCTGCCGGCCATCGGCGAGCAGCCGGCAGTGATCGAGGCGATTGCCAACTGCGTGGCCGAGGTGAGTGGAGCGGCCGACAGGCCTGCCGGGGCGCGCTGAGCCCGGCCTGCCGCACGGGCAGAGGCTGCCGTCCGGTTATCGTTCGTGGCAGGGTTACGCCGGAGCTACACCGGATGACCCATGGCGCGGCGCGCCAGTCCACCATGCAGATCCAGCAGGCGTTCGCGCCACGGGTACAGCGCATCCTCCGGCGCCAGCAATCTGACCGGTGACATCACGCGCGCCCACTGGAACACGCCGAACAGGATGTAGTCGGCAAAGCCTGGCGCGGCCCCGCCCACAAAGGGCTCCAGCGCGAGCAGGGATCGCACCGGCTCAAGCACGCGCCGGAACGCCGCGAGCGAACCCGCCGGATCAGCGCCCAGCGCCTCGACGCTGGCGCCGAAGCGCTTCTCGCGCGAAGCGCGGAAGTAGGCCTTGTCCTTGTCGTGCAGGTTGGCGAACAACCCCGGCATGATGACGCGCATCACCGCCGGATGGGCATTCTGTTCGCACCAGAACCTGAAGGCGAGGACGGCGCCGCGCGCCTGCTCTGAATCTATCAGCGGCGACCGATCCCCGTAGGCCTCGTCGAGGTACAGCGCAATCTTCCACGAGTCGGCCACCACGCGCTCGCCGTCGACGATTACCGGCACCGTCGTCGACCCCGAGAACGCAATGACCTCCTTCTCCGTGAAGCGCCAGGGCACGGTATCGAAGGCCAGGCCCTTGTGCGCCAGCGCCATCTTCACGCGCCAGCAGTAGGGGCTGAAACGGCGCTCATCCTCGGCGCCGGCAAGGTCGTAGAGTCGGATGGTCATGAACAGCTCTCCACAAGTCAAACGCGTCAGGACGGCCCATGCCGGGACCGCCCGCATCCCGGGACAGCCGTGCATCGCAAGAACGCTTCGCATTGGGGCCGCCCCGCAGACAGCTCCCATGCCGGCGAACAGGGCAGGTGATTCCGGATTACTTCTTCTGCGCCTGCGCTTCGCGGAACGTGATGTAGCGGACTGACCTGCGTTGAATTCTGATCCAGTTGCAGTGAGAGTTTTAAGTCTAGCGTAGAGCTAATGCAGGTTCAATCGCTGGTTCACCTCCTGGGGCGTTGGGATTGGTGGGAATAGGCTCTGATGCAAC
>VGIE01000430.1 GCA_016867955.1 Betaproteobacteria bacterium | reverse complement strand
GCATGCTCGCGGTGTTGAGCCCGGCGCGCTCCGAGCGCTTCCCAGGCGTGCCGCCGGTTGCCGAGGCGCTTCCCGGCGTCGCGGCGCGATACTGGTGGGCGTTTCTCGCGCCGAAGGCGACCCCGCGCCCGGTCATCGACCGCCTGCACCGCGACATCACGGCAACCCTCAGGCAGCCCGACGTCACGGCCGCCTATGCCAAGCGCGGCTTCTCCATCACTGCGAGCACCCCGGCGGAGCTTGGCCGCATGCTCACCGGCGATGTCGACCAATGGACGCAAGTGGTGCAGAAAGCCAACATCCCCCTGCAGTAAGCGCCGCGCAGGCAACCCGACACTACACGATACGGTACAAGGCACATACCATGAACGCCACACGCAAGACCGCCAAGGCCGCGCGCAAGGCCGCACCGAAAAAGGCCACGAGCACCGCCCGCGCGGCGGTGCGCAAAGCTTCCTCCGTGAAGATTCCCCGTGGGATCAGCCCGGCGGAATGGAAGGTCCGTTGCGACCTCGCCGCCTGCTACCAGCTCGTCGACCTCTACGACATGGCTGACCTCACCGGGACGCATATATCGGCGCGTGTGCCCGGGCCGGAGCACCACTTCCTGCTCAATCCCTATGGCTGGCTGTTCGACGAGATCACCGCCTCTTCGCTGATCAAGGTCGACCTCAACGGCAATGTCGTCTGGGGACCGAGGGACAAGCTCAATTTCGCCGGTTTCGTGCTGCATAGCGCGATCCACATGGCTGTACCGGAACTGATCTGCGTTCTGCATTCGCACACCGTGGCCAACGCCGCGGTGGGCATGCACAAGTCCGGGCTTCGGCCGCTTTCGCAGAAAGCCATGATTCTGCAGCACTTCCTGCGTTACCACGACTACGAGGGCACCGCCGACAACCTCGATGAGCGCGCTCGTGTCGTGGCCAACATGGGCACCGAGGGCCGCGTCATGATCCTGCGCAACCATGGTGCATTGACCGTCGGCCGAACCGTCGGCGAGGCCTTTTCCTGGATGTATACGCTGGAGATGGCCTGCAAGCAGCAGGTGGCAGGCCTGACCGGCACCGAAGACGACATCACGCAGCTCTCCCCTGATCTGATCGCCCATGTGCGCGAACAGGGCCGCGCGGGACTCTCTCCCGGCGGCCACTCCGAGCGTGGCTTCGAATGGCCGGCGTTGCTGCGCAAGCTGGAGCGCGACCGCGGAACTGCGTATCGCACCTAGGCGGCCACTGCCTCCCGCACCCGGTCGGAGAGTCACACCGGTCTCAGCCTACGTCCCGAAACAGGAGCGCCGAACCATGCCTGAAACGAAGTCCGCCAAAGTCCGCAGCCGCCTGAAGCACCCCATCATCGACGCCGACGGCCACTGGCTGGAGGTCCAGCCGGTGTTCATGGACTACCTCGCTGAGGTGGCGGGCGCGAAACTGGTCGATCGCTACCGCGACACGCTGAAGAAGGCCGTCGGCTACAACTGGTACACCGTGGACCCGGCGATCCGCGACCGCTCGCGCATGCGCCGCCAGGGCTGGTGGGGCTTCCCCACCAATGTCATGGACCGCGCCGCCTGCATCGTGCCGGCAGTGTTTCGCGAGCGGCTGGACGACTGGGGCGTCGACCTCGCGCTGGTCTACCCCACGTTGGGCTTCATGCTGCTCGACGTCATGAAGGACTCCGAGCTGCGCCCGGTGGTGATGCGCGCCTACAACGTCATGGCCGCCGACATGTTCCGGCCCTTTGCCGACCGCATGATTCCCGCGGGGGTCATTCCCATGACCACGCCACAGGAAGCGCTGGAACACCTCGAGCACGCGCACTCGCTGGGCATCAAGCTGGTCATGATGAACGGCAACGTGCGCCGCCCGCTGGAGATCGATGCCGATTGGCAGCCCGATCCGACCCGGCGCCGCTACTACATCGACGCCTTTGGCGTGGACAGCCCCTACGACTACGACCCGGTGTGGCGGAAATGCGTGGACCTCAAGCTCGCCGTGACCTTCCATACCGGCACCCAGGGCTGGGCCGACCGCTGCTCGCCCTCCAACTACGTGCTCAACCACCTCGGCCACTTCGCGCATAGCCACCAGGTCACCGCCCGCACTCTTTTCATGGGCGGCGTGACCGAGCGCTTCCCCACCCTGAAATTCGGCTTCATGGAAGGCGGCTCCGGCTGGGCCACTACCCTGTATTCCGACATCCTGGGCCACTGGAAGAAGCGCAACCTGCCGTTCATGCGGAGGCACACCAATCCCGAGCTGCTAAACCTCAAGCGATTGCGTCGTGTCATGGAAAAGCACACGAAGGGCAACCAGCGTTTCGAGGGCAAGCTGGACAGTATCATCGAGGCAAACCTCGACATCTTCGTCCCCGACGTTTCGCAGGCAGAACTGGCGCGCCGCGACATGGATTCCGACGACTTCTCGCGCACGAACATCCGCAGCGAGGCCGACGTGCGGCGGCTCTACGCGAAGAATTTCTTCTTCGGCTGCGAGGCCGACGACCCCATGACCACGGTGGCCTTCAACGACAAGCTCGGCCTGCGCCTGAAGACCCTGCTTGGCTCCGACATCGGGCACTTCGACGTCGTCGATGCCACCAAGGTGATCGAAGAGGCCTGGGAGATGGTCGAGCACGGCTTCATCAGCAAGTTCAACTTCCGCGAGTTCACCTTTGGCAATGCGGTCGCCCTCCACGGCGGCATGCACCCGGGTTTCTTCAAGGGGACGGTGGTCGAAGCCGCCGCCGAAAGGGAACTGGCGCGGGCGGCGGCGTCCACGCCCGAGACCGGTCACCGG
>VGIE01000429.1 GCA_016867955.1 Betaproteobacteria bacterium | reverse complement strand
GAAAGCAATTACCGTAGAAAATATCCCCGAAGCTACCTGCGATCACGCAGCGGATGCCAAACCTCAGCAGAGCCCAGACAGCCTGTTCGCGCGAGCTTCCGCAGCCGAAGTTGTCGCCCGCAATCAGGATCCTGGCGTGCTTGTAGGCCGGTTGATTGAGCACGAACTCCGCATCGTCGCTGCCGTCGGCCCGGTAGCGCAGATTTGCGAACAGGCCCGCGCCATAGTCAGCATCCAGCGCCTTCATTCTGGACACAGGGATGATCGCGTCAGTGTCGATGTTGTCCCTGAACATCGGGGCCGCAATCCCGTCCAGTCGCACGAACGGCTCCATCTCAGCGGTGCTCCCGGTGGCGCGCATCGGCGATGCGCCCCATGACAGCCGACTCGGCTGCGGTGGCAACGCTTGCAAGATGGGTGCGCGCCCCCCGCCCCTGACGGCCCTCGTAGTTCCGGTTCGAAGTCGACACGCAGCGCTGGCCGGGCGGCACGAAGTCGCCATTGACGCTGGCGCACATCGAGCAGGCTGATTCGTGCCACTCGAAACCCGCGGCGCGGAACACCCCGGCAAGGCCCTCCTTCTCGGCCTGCCGCTTTACCGCGCTTGATCCGGGCACCACCATGGCCCGCACGCCTTTTGCCACCCGCCGGCCGAGCACGACCTTGGCGGCCACACGCAAGTCGCTGATGCGGCCGTTGGTACAGGAACCGATGAAAACATGACTGACTGGAAGCCCTGCGACCGGCGTACCGGGCCGAAGATCCATGTAACGCAATGCACCCTCCATGCTTGCTCGCCTTTCAGCGTTGGATTCCGCAGCAGGATCCGGCACGACGCCGTCGACCGCCACCGTGTGCTCGGGACTCGTTCCCCAGGTAACTTGGGGCGATAATCCAGAGCAATCGAAGACGATCTCCCGGTCGAAACGCGCGTCCGGGTGGCTCTCCAGAGTGCGCCAGTACGCCAGTGCATGGTCCCAACCCGGGCCCCTCGGTGCGAGGGGGCGTCCCTTGAGGTAGTCGTAGACCACCTCGTCCGGCGCGATCATCCCGATGCGGGCGCCGAATTCCACCGACATGTTGCAGACGGTAAGCCGCTCTTCGACTGACAGCGCGCTGATGGCCGACCCGGCGTATTCCACCGCAAACCCGTTGGCGTTGCCAACACGTGGCATCAGCGCCAGGATCAGATCCTTCGCGCAGGTACCGGTCGGCAACCGGCCGCTGACGCGGATCCGCATCTGCCTGGGCCTGTGCACCGCCAGTGTCTGCGTGGCGAGCACATGCGCGATATCGCTCGCCCCGATGCCGAAGGCCAGCGCGCCAAGGCCGCCGTTCGTGCATGTATGGCTGTCCCCGCAGACCAGCGTGCACCCAGGAAGCGTGAACCCGAGTTCGGGGCCGATGACGTGCACGATACCCTGGGACGCATCGGCAATATCGATCAGACGGATGCCAAAGTCACACGCGTTTCGCCGGTGGGCCCGCACGAACGCCGCACCGGGTGCGTAGCTCGACTCGGTACGACCCTGTTCGGTGGCCAGAATGTGGTCCTGCACCGCCAGGTTGAGATGGGGGCTGTGCGCCCGATGGCCGGCAGCGCGCAAGTCGTCGAATCCCTTGAAGGCCGTCAATTCGTGCAGCAGGTGGCGGTCAATGTGGAGCAGGTCGGTTCCGCTGTCGACGGGCGAGATGACGTGATCGGCCCATACCTTGTCGAAGAAAGTGGCGCCTTTCATGCTCTCAGCGAGTCGCCCGAACGGTTGCCATCAGGTCGCGCACGGCAAACCTGTCCGCCGACGCGTCTACGCGGCGCCAGAATGCCTCCACTGCCGGCCCCGGGAGATGCGCCGAAAGGAGTCGGCGCGCCTTGTCGCGGATTCGCTCGGGCTTGACGGGCCGTGACCAGCTACCCTCTGGTGCATCGCAGCGACGCTCGATCACGCGTCCGTCCTTCAGGCACACCTTGACGACGACGTGCATGCGGTCGAGGCGACCGGCTATTCCGGGATCCTGCCTGAGCGAGATCCGGCCCAGCATCGCCTCCATGTCCGGTGCGAACCGGCGGGCGTCGGTATAGGAAGCCATGTCCATCTTGCCGTCCAGTAGGGATGCGGCGGCGCAGTATTGAATCGAGAACTTGCCGGCCAGTCCCGAGTCCGGCTTCGGGCGATCGATGTAGGCCATCACTGGCGTGACGATGGCAACAGATTCGATGGCCGACGGATCGGCGTTCGAAGCACGGCAATCAAGCGCTGCAGTGATCACGAAGTGCGTCGCATACTGGGAAGGAAAGAGCTTCCATGCCATGCCCGGGTCAAGCACGCGCGGCACGCGCACCGGTGCAACCAGGGGCCCGGAATCGAACGTCTCACCGAAGTAGGCTCGGCCATACCCCCGGGGATTGCCGATCGGATCGCGGTCAGCAGTGAACCCGAGCGCCGCGAGATCCGAGGCCTCGATTCCGCGCATGGCCGCGTTGCCGCAGTGCAGGGCCTTAGTCATGGAGCCAATATTGGCGATGATCCCCGCGGCGCCGGATGCTGCGATCGCCACCGCCACAGCCTGGCGCTCAAGGTCCAAGCCCATCAGGTAGCTGCAGGCGGCTGCAGTCGCCAACGGACCCACGACGCCGGGCGGGTGGAACTTCAATCCCTCGGGTTCAATCTGCCCGGATGACAGGCGCAGCCTGCCCTGGGCCTCCACGCCCTTTGCGATTGCCGTCAGCAACCTGTCGCCCTGTGGAGTTGCGCCGCTCGCCTCCATTCGCTCGCCGGCGGCAAGCAATGCCGGCAACAT
>VGIE01000428.1 GCA_016867955.1 Betaproteobacteria bacterium | reverse complement strand
TCTTCGGCCAAATGCGTTTTTTGCGAATGTCGATGTTGCGCTACGGCGTCGGCAGATCCACTGCAGCCGGGCGGCCGGGCGGTGTGTGCAGCGAGACCCCGCCGTCGAGGGCCACGATGTTGCCCGTCATGTAACCCGCCCTGGGCGAAGCAAGGAAGGTGACCAGGTCGGCCATTTCCTCCGGCGTGCCGATTCGCCCCAGCGGAACGGTCGCGGCAAGGTTGGCCTTCTCCGCATCGAGGAACTTGGACAGGCGCCGGCCGTCCACGAAGCCCGGGCTGACACCCAGCACCCGCACCCCCGCCGTCGCCACCTTGGCCGCGAGGAATTGAGTGAATCGCGCTGCCGCAAGATTGGCGTCGCCACCGGCCGGATTGGTCGGGTAGAGGACATCGGTCGCGATGCCGATGAGATTGATGATGACACCGCTGCCCTGCCCCACCATGCGACGTGCCGCGGCCCGCGAAAAATCGACCGTCCCCATGTACTTGATGCGGAACAGGTCCTCCCAGTCCTTGCGCTTGAGGTCCCAGACCGAGCCGAAGGTATTGCTCGCCACGCTGCACACCACGATGTCGATGCCGCCGGCGAGGCGCCACGCCTCCTCAACACCCGCGGTGATCGATGATTCGTCAGAGAAATCCATGACCACGCTGCCTGCAGCCGAGGACCCGAGTTCCCCTGCCACCCGCTCAAGCCGGCCGCGGTCGCGCGCCGCCACCACGACCCTCACGCCTTCGGCCGCCAGCCCCAAGGCGACGGCCCTGCCGATACCGCCGGTCGCGCCGGCAACCAGGGCTTTCAGGCCCGCCAGTCCGAGGTTCAATGCGTCTCCACCTGGTCGGCAGGAAGTATCTCCTTGCGCAGCAGGTTCCATATGGTGCCGCGCAGTTGCGCCACCTCATCCGGATGCGAGCGCGCCTGCTCATTCAGCGGGAATATCGAGACGATGCGTCCGGGCCGGGTACCCATGACCACGATCCGGTCGGAGAGCTTGATCGCCTCATCGACGCTGTGGGTCACGAACAGGATCGTCTTGCGTGTCGCCCGATGCAGCGTGACCAGCTGGTCCTGCAGCAATTCCCGCGTGATCGCATCAGCGCCGCTGAAGGGCTCATCCATGAGCAATACCTCGGGCGTGCATGCCATGGCTCGCGCCAGCGCCACCCGCTGCTGCATGCCGCCCGACAGTTGCCAGATGTGACGGTCGGCAAATCCGTCCAGACCAACCATCCTCAGGTGTTCCAGGGCCCGCGTCTTTCGCACCGCCCGGGCGACCTTCGCCATCTCCATCGGAAACTCGACATTCGCCCTGACCGTGCGCCAGGGAAACAGGGCGAAATGCTGGAAAACCACCGCCCTGTCCGGCCCGGGCCCCGTCACCGGTCTTCCATCCATGAGGACACGACCATCGGACGGAAACTGCAATCCGGCAATGATCTCGAGCAGCGTGCTTTTTCCGCAGCCGCTGGGTCCGAGCAGGCTGACGAACTCCTCGACAGCAATGTCCAGACGGATGTCGGAAAGCGCCCGGAAAGGCCCGGCAGCAGCGGTAGCGAACGTCTTTCCGACCTGCTGAACGGACAGCTTCGGCGTCCCGGTCTCGCTCATGCGTGCCCCCGCCAGGGCGTGAGATGGCGTTCCAGCGCGATCAGGCCGTAATTCAGGATCACCCCCAGGAGGGCAAGGATCAGAATCGCCGCGTACATCTGCGGGATCTTGAATGTGTACTGGTTGTTCAGGATCAGGAAACCCAGGCCGGAATCCGCGCCAACCATTTCGGCAGCGACCAGTACGAGGAACGCATACGAAGCCCCGAGCCGGACGCCGGTCATGATGGTGGGGAGCGCGGAAGGCAATGCCACCTTGAGAAAGATGTCGCGGCGCCCGGCGCCCAGCGTGCGGGCCGCCTTCTTCAGCCGCTCATCGACGCCACGCGCACCGGTAATCGTGTTGAGGAGGATGGGCCAGATGGCCGCCCAGATCACGATGGCCACCTGAGCCCGGAATCCGAGTCCAAGAAAGAGCAGGAACACCGGCAGCATGGCCAGGGGCGGCAGCTGGCGGAGGAACTCGATGACCGGCGATGCCGCCAGAGACACGAGGCGCACGGAACCGATGAACAATCCCAGCGGCACCCCGACCAAGGCCGCGATGGAAAATCCGAGTGCGCCGCGCCGCAGGCTGGCACCAAGGTGCGGCAGGATCGCTCCGCTCGAAAAATAGGTCCAGACCTCGCGGAAGGCCTGCGATGGTGGAGACAGCAGGGTGGGCTTGAACCACCCCACGTACACCACAAATTCCCAGACCAGGAACAATCCCCCGATCGGCAAGAAGGTCACCAGCAACCTTCCCGCAGCCCTCCACAAACCCCAAGGGGCCGGCGCGGGGTCCCCGGCTACCGGCGCCCCCGCTCCCGTTGATTCGCCTGCCGCGTCACTTCCCTTTGCCTGCATCGCACACCCGGGTCAAGAAAGGATCGGACGACACGGCGAGGCTACTTGCACGCGTCATTAAAGCGATTGGTCACCCAGCCCGTGGGGGAGACGATTCCCGGCTTGATGGCATTGTGGGTCTCCATCACCTTGACCCAGTCCGCTGCCGCCCCGACATCGATGCAGCCATCCTTGGCGAAAGTCGGCACGAACAGGCGGTCTGCCGGAAGTTTGGTACGTGCGGCAATGGTCTGCTTTGCGGCCTCGCCGTTCTTGTTGACGTAATCGGCCGCGTCGCGCAAAGCAGCAACGTACGCGCGCACCACGCCCGGATTGTCGCGGATGTACTCCTCGGTAAACACGTAGG
>VGIE01000427.1 GCA_016867955.1 Betaproteobacteria bacterium | reverse complement strand
GATGCGCACGTCCACCTTGATGTTCTCCAGCCCGCCGAGCCGCCGGAACTCGCGCTCCTGGATGACGCGCAGCAGCTTTCCCTGGATCTCGGGCGAGATCGTTCCCACCTCGTCGAGGAAGAGCGTGCCGGTGTTGGCGACCTCGAACAGCCCCTTCTTGCTCGCGGTCGCTCCGGTGTAGGCCCCCTTGACGTGGCCGAAGATCTCGCTCTCGAGCAGGTCGGAGGGGATGTTGCCGCAGTTGATGGCGACGAACGGGGCGCCGGCGCGCCCGCTCGAGGCGTGGACGGCCTTGGCGACCAGCTCCTTCCCGGTTCCGCTCTCTCCCTGGATCAGGATGGTGCTGCGCCGCGGAGCGACCTGGGCGATCAGGTCGAAGATCTGCTGCATGGGCGCGCTCTTGCCGATGATGTTCTTGAAGCCGTAGCGCTCCCGCAGCGACTGCTTGAGCCTGGAGTTCTCCTGCTCGAGCCGGTGGTGCTCGGCGGCGTTCTTGACGGCGAGCAGGATCTCGTCGTTCTTGAAGGGCTTGGTGATGAAGTCGAAGGCGCCCAGCCCCCGATCCGTCGGTAGGGGACTGGAGCGGTGCGGTTGGCGAGGTTGAGCCGCCGCTGCGAGAGTCCGAGGCGATACAGTGGCGCAGTTCGGGTTGAGGCGTGGTGTCGCAGAGACCGTTTTGGGGGGTTGTGGAAAAGCTTGTCCCACTAGGTTCGACGTGCAGAACAGGGGCCCGTTGGTGGGTCAGCGGGCTGGTAGGGGTAGCAGTCGCAGTATCTCGGTCCAGTCCACAAGACGCATGGCGGCTGCCCTGAGGCGCAGTACGAGCTTGCGTGCGTGGTGAACCAACTTACCCGGCGTGTTGAAGAAGAGGAATCGCAACCGTTTGGGTCGAGCTGTCAACATCTCGGGCTTCATTGCGAGCCGTTTCAAGGCAGTCAGGACGTTGTGGCTGATGACGGCCAGCCGGAACCATGCCGCGTTGGCACCGAATCGGCCGCAGGGGAGCACCCCGCCGGCAAGCTCGTTCTTGAGCACGTCGTTGACGATTTCGATCGTGCCTGCCTTTTCCCGATGCCAGTCGATCAGCTTGTCCGCCCGCCAGTCCCACAGGTTCGATACGACCGCGAAGTGCTTGACGTTGCTGCCGTCGCCAAAGAGCTCACCCTGCCGCTTGCGGATTCGGATGGCCACGTACCGCAACGGCTGTATGTCCTTGCGCTCCGACCTTGCTCCCGGGACGAAATCGACCTCGGCACACTCGCGGATCTCCCCGTCGGTCTCCCTGCCGCAGGGCTGCCAGACACCCTCGGCCACCTTCAGCACCGCAGCCTTGAGCTGCTCGCTCATGCGGGCACTGATGGCGAATCCAATGCGCCCCCTCGGCCCTGGCTCCCGCTCCTGATCTTGCAGCCACTCCATCAGCGCCGCTTCATGGCACGCCGAATCGGCCCGGAAGTAAAACTCCGTCACACTCGACGGCAGCGCCGCGAAGGCCTCCTTGGCCACCCGCAGCGGCTCCATGTTGGCCGGAACGTTGCCGTCCCGGAACTCATCGGCCAGCACCACGTTCATCTCGGCCCACATGGCCAGCGTCGGCTGATATCCCCGGCCGCCCTCATACACCGGCAGCGCTTCACGCTTGCGGCTCTCGATGATCGTCGCATCCAGGTCGACCGTCGCGATCCTTTGGTCCGGACACCGCCGTCCCAATTCCTGCACCAGATCCCGGTTCACCCCGCCCAGACCATGCAGGGCCTCCGTCTCTTCCGGAATATAGGCCTTCTGGTCCAGGCGAAGCTGAGCCTGAGCCGCCGCAATCTCCTCGTCGCTGTGAAATGCGTACAGGAACTTGCGAGCCGCCGCCGTAGACGGCAACTCGTGACCGATCATTTCTGCCAGCGCTTCGTCCTCACGGAGCGGCTCGAAATCGTCCAGACACTCGCCCCCGGCAGCATTCAGTATCACGAAGCTCTCGACGAAGGTCGCCTCGTCGTACCCCCGTTGCCGCTCCTTGACCTGAACCCGCCGCCGCACGCTTTCCGGAACTCCGAGCGACCGGAATGCCTGCACTACCAGCGGGATCCCGCCCAGTGCGGTGATCTTCTCCTCGGTCCCTTGCGGATCGAATTCGAACGGCAGGGGAGCTTCCGTTGGCGAGCGTCGCATCTGGCGTCGTGTCATGCCCCATAGTACCAGCGAGCGCACCCGCAGGGTGACGATCCACACCTCTGCCCCTACCTGCTTCGTGCTCCGTCACGAGCCCGTCCCTGGGCCCTTCCCGGACGAACCTCACGGCGCTCCCGTCCCAGGCTGGTCCCCTACCGACGGATCGGGGCCCAGCTTGGTCGCCTTGACGGCCCGATCGATCGACCCGAACGCCGTCAGGATCAAGGCCTTCGGGGGGGCGTCGAGCTTCCGGAGATCCTCGAGCACCCGGAAGCCGTCCATCTCGGGCATCATGAGATCGAGCAGCACCACCGCGTAGTCGTTCTCTCGCACCCGGGCCAGCGCCTGGGGACCGTCCTCGGCGAGGTCGACCTCGTAGTTCTCTCCGCGCAGCAGGGTGTCGAGCACCTCCCGCACGATCTCCTCGTCGTCGACGACCAGTACCCTGCCGGACTTCCCCGTCTCACGCGGTCTGGCGGGTCGGGAGCTTGAGTCGGAAATGGGTTCCCTGTCCGGGTGCGCTGTCGACGAAAATACGTCCGCCGTGCTCCTGAATGATGCCATAGGTCACCGCCAGGCCGAGCCCGGTCCCCTTGCCGGTTGATTTTGTCGTGAAGAACGGGTCGTAGATGCGCTTGATGTCG
>VGIE01000426.1 GCA_016867955.1 Betaproteobacteria bacterium | reverse complement strand
TGATTTATACCAACGTGCTTCTCAGGAACTGGAACTCCCTGGCCCGGCTCGGCGTGCGATACGCGCGTTGCCCGAACAGCTACTTCGAAACAGTGCGACTCACGGAGCCCCTCAATATCGGGGGCTATCGTCATTCGAGCGCGCCCGACCAGCCGGTAGTCCTGCGGATGGTCCGTGCGCCACTCGACCCGGACCTGCGCGGTCAACCCATCGTTGATCAATGGAGGGCGGGCCGCGCCGAATTGTTCACAACCACTTTCGAGACGTTCGAGATGAAGATCCGGGACCAGCTCGCGCGCATGTTGCGCGACGGCGGATTCGATGCCCCGCGAGACATCGCTGCGATTACCGTGAATCGATGGCCGCACGGTTATGCGTACGGCCATGACCCGGAATCAGGGCAGGTAGCCTTCATGCTCGACGAGTTGCCGCCCGAACGATCGCCATGGATCGTGGCACGCAGACCGTTTGGCCGTATCGCGATCGCCAACTCCGATGCGACCGCGGACGCAATGACGGAAAGCGCGTTCCGGGCGGCGCACCTCGCAATCGAGAGCCTGGTCGGTCAGGCGCAGGCCGGACCGGTCATCGGAACTTCCTCAGCAGATCCCTGACGCACATGCAGGCCGGCGTGCCCGCTACTGAACCGCAGGGATAGGTGCTCGATCCGCATATCGACGCGTTCCCAAACAGGCGGCTGCATACGCAGCCTTTGGGACTGGCATGGATGCGCCCTCGAAATCGATCTGGAAGTAGCCCGCGACGCGCCGGCGTTCCGGTTCAGCAGCGGACGCGTTCGAGGCCGGGGTCGAGCAGCGGTTTCAGTGACGCCTGTGCACTGACCAGGCGCCCGGCTACGTCGACCTCCCACTGACCGGTGCTCACAAGCGATGCAGTGATCGGCACGTCGAGGCTCACGAAGCCGATCCCGACCGCTGCGCCGAGCGTGTGGCCGTAGGCTCGGGGCCAGAGCGCCGCCGGTGCAGTCTCGGCTGTTGTGAACCGGGAGGATAGGGAGTGTTTGCCGCATCAGGGAGGCGGTGAGCTGGGTGGGTGCGTGCCGGGATTGCGGTCAGCGGAGGGGCGAGGTGGATTTGCCGGGTCCGAGCAGGGGCAGCGACGGCCGGCAGGCGGTTTGCGGTGGCCACGTTCACCCGGTAGAGCCTGGTGGTCAGGCTCAGGCACGCCGCAAGGCCGGTTCCCTGAAGTAAACTGGGTCGCGGAGCCGGTTTGAAATTCCTATCCGCGTGCGCGCCGGATTGGTGGTCGAGGACCGCACGGAAGGCCCTGACCCACGGCCCTTCGACCCAGCGCTCTCGCAGCGTTTCGTTCTTTGGGCCCGAAAGCCGCACGCATGACCGCTGGAGTCGCCCTGATCTTCTTCGCCCTGCCCATGACGGCAGGGATCCTGGTGCGCTCGCTCGGACCCGACCGCAAATGTCTGCGGCTGCTGCTCTCCTTCAGCGGCGCCTTCCTGGTGAGCGTTGTGTTCCTGCACATGCTGCCCGAGCTCTACGAGGCGGAGGGCGCCATGATCGGCGCGTGGGTGCTGGCCGGCTTCCTGCTCCAAGTGGTGCTGGAGTTCTTCAGCGAGGGCATCGAGCACGGGCACATCCACGTGCACGCGCATGCGGGCAGTGCGCTCGTGCTGCCGTGGGCCACCCTGGCGAGCCTGTGCCTGCACTCGTTCACCGAGGGCATGCCCTTCGCCGATGAGCGCGTGGCCGGCGACCTTCCTTTCCTCACCGGCGTGGTGCTGCACAAGATCCCCATGGCAATCGCATTGGCCACGGTGCTGCTGCGCTCGGGCGTGCCCAAGGGCTTGAGCTGGCTCATGCTCACGCTCTTCGCCCTGGCGGCGCCGCTGGGCATTGGCACGGGCATGCTGGCCGGCGACTGGATGGATGGCCGCTTCCTGTTCAGCATGCTCGGCCTCGCCATCGGCATGCTGCTGCACATCGGCACCACCATCATCTTCGAGAGCGCGCCCGACCACCGTTTCGATGCCGCGCGTTTCGTGGCGGTGGTGGTAGGTGTCGCGCTTGCCGCGCTCTCGGTGCATTAGGCCGCGCCGGACTCGGCACGCGAGCTCAGCCTTGGCCAGGTCTTCGACGCACGAAGAACATCGCGAGCTCGGTACAGCTTGTTGTCGACTTACTTGGCGCTCATGAGTCCGAATGGCTGGTGAACTCAAGCGTTAGATGTCATTGGAGACGGCTATGCGATATCTGATCTTTTGGGCGAGTCTTCTGCTGGCGAGTCCAGTTTATGCGCGAACCACCACGTTTGAATGTTCGTTGCCGCGCTATAGCGATAGGACGGGTGGGCTTTACCAGGAGAAGGGCGGGTTAAACCTTACTTTCTTGGTAGACCAGACTGCGAGAAAAGCGTACGTGCTCGGAAATAATGGTTCTAACGAGGTTATGTTGTTGCCGAATCAGGAAGGTTTCACGCTAATCGAGGTTACAGGCACCGGCAATGTGATGGTCACGGCGATTACCTTCGGCGGTGTCGCGGTTCATAGCCGCCATTCAATGGTCGGCAAGAACGAGATCTTGCCGTCTCAGTACTACGGCCGCTGCACCGCGAAATGAAGTCTAGCTAAGCGTTGGAGCGGGCCCTGAGTCGTTTTGAGTGGCGCGCTCGCCGCGCTGGGTTTTCTGAGGCGTCGCGCAGTCCGCCTCTAGCGCACCGCCTTCGGGATCGACATCGAGGCCTGTGCGCGCTGCGGTGGGAAGCTCAAGGTCATTGCCAGCATCGAGGAGCCGGCGGTCATCGCAAAGATCCTGGCGCACCTGCAGCGCACAACCCCGCAGCAGCAT
>VGIE01000425.1 GCA_016867955.1 Betaproteobacteria bacterium | reverse complement strand
CGCACAGCATACGCGAAAGCAAAGCGTTGCCAAGTCCTTGAGGTATCGGCGACAATCGCGGGGCGGTTGGCTCCGCCGCCATGCGAACCGGGGGAACGTTGAAATTCCTGATATCCGCGTCACAGTGGATCGACAAGCTCAGCATACTGATCGGCCGCGGCCTGATCTGGCTGGTGCTGGTCGCCGTCCTGCTGAGCGCCGGCAACGCGATTGTCCGCAAGACGCTGAACACCAGCTCCAACGCCATGCTCGAAATCCAGTGGTACCTGTTTGCGGCCGTGTTCATGCTCGGTGCCGGCTACGCGTTCCTGCGCAATGCGCATGTGCGAATCGACTTTGTCTCGAACCACCTCTCGCCGCGCGCCCGCAACTGGATCGATGTGCTCGGCATCCTGTTCGTGCTGATCCCGTTCTGCGTGATGATGATCGACTTTTCCTGGCCGCTGTTCCTCCGCGCCTGGCAGTCGGGCGAGATGTCGCAGAACGCCGGCGGATTGATCCGCTGGCCGGTGCTGCTGTTCATGCCGCTCGGGTTCCTGCTGCTGATGCTGCAGGCGCTGTCCGAACTAGTAAAACGCGTCGCCTTCCTGCGTGGCCTGGCGACTGATTCGATCCCGGCCGGGAACGGCGATGAAACCCCGGAGGTCGTGCGCGAGATCGAAATCCACGCGCAGCATGCCCGCGAGGCAGTGCGATGACCGCGCTCGTCGCCGAATACTTCGTTCCCCTCCTCTTCGGCGGCCTGCTCGCGCTGCTGCTGACCGGATTCCCGGTCGCCTTCGCGCTGGCGGCGACCGGGCTGTTGTTCGGATTCATCGGCATAGAGGCAGGACTGTTCCCCACCACGCTCTTCCTGGCGCTGCCCCTGCGCATCTTCGGCATCATGCAGAACGACACGCTGCTCGCGATCCCGTTCTTCACCTTCATGGGCATCATCCTCGAGCGTAGCGGCATGGCCGAGAACCTGCTCGAGACCATTGGGCAGGTATTCGGCCCGGTGCGTGGCGGGCTTGCGCTGGCGGTGATCTTCGTCGGCGCGCTTCTCGCCGCCACCACCGGCGTGGTGGCGGCCGCCGTGATCTCGATGGGACTCATCTCGCTCCCCATCATGCTGCGCTACGGCTACAACCGCACCATCGCCACCGGCGTCATCACGGCTTCCGGAACGCTGGCGCAGGCCATTCCGCCGTCGCTGGTGCTGATCGTGCTGGCTGACCAGCTGGGCCGCTCGGTGGGAGACATGTACGCCGGAGCCCTGGTACCGGGTCTGCTGCTGGTGGCGCTGTATGCCGCCTTTGTCATCGCGCTCGCCTTTGTGAAACCGGCCTGGGTGCCGGCGCTGCCGCCCGAGGCACGCATCTACCGCGAGGCCGATGGCAGGTCGGGCCACGTGTCGCTCATGGTACTGCTTGCCATTGCAGCCGCGGCCGGCCTGGGCTGGTCGTGTGTGCACGATGCCGCGGTCGCCCCGATCACCGGCCGTGAAGATCCCGCACATACCGACGAGATCATCATACTTTCGATGACCGTGGCGTCCTTCACGGCGCTGGGGCTCGCCCTGGTCAACCGCCTGCTGCGACTGAAGCTGCTGTCCCAGCTGTCGGAACGGGTGACCTTCGTGCTGATCCCGCCGCTGGTGCTGATCTTTCTCGTGCTGGGCACCATTTTCCTCGGGGTCGCAACCCCCACCGAAGGTGGCGCCATGGGTGCGGCCGGCGCGCTGATCATGGCCGTTGCCAGGCGCAAGCTGGACATGAACCTGCTCAAGCAGGCGCTGGAGAACACCACCCGGCTGTCGTGCTTCGTGCTGTTCATCCTGATCGGCTCGACGGTATTCTCGTTCACCTTCAATGCGGCCGACGGGCACGTGTTCATCGAGGGCCTGTTTAAGAATATGCCGGGCGGCGCGCTCGGTTTCCTGATTGTGGTGAACATCATCGTGTTCTTCCTCGGCTGCTTCATCGATTTCTTCGAGATCGCCTTCATCATCATCCCGTTGCTCGCCCCGGTGGCCGAGAAGATGGGCATTGACCTGATCTGGTTCGGGGTCATCATCGCCATGAACCTGCAAACGTCCTTTCTCACGCCGCCATTCGGGTTCGCGCTGTTCTACCTGCGCAGCGTCGCGCCTGCCCGCGACTACAACGACCGCGTCACCGCAGTGCGCGTGCCGGCCGTGACCACGACCGAGATCTACAAGGGTTCGATCGCGTTCATCGTCCTGCAGTTGATCATGGTGACTGTGGTGATGGCCTATCCCAACCTGGTGCTGGACCGGGCCGGCGGTGCGGGCAAGGTCGATACCCGGAACGTCCAGATCGAGGTGCCGGCAAGCGAGGGCGGCGAACCCGGCGCGAGCCAGGACACGGGAGCCGGACAGGACCCGGGCCAGGAGCAGGCGGACGCCGGTGAAGGCGGGCAGGGCGATTCCTCCGGCGGCGCCAACGATGCAACGCGCGCGCTGATGGAAGCCATGAAGCAGGGGAAATAGCGCATTCTCATTAGGGTTTAGGTGTAGTATTTTTCCGTGCCCCGCATTTGACAGGGCCAGTTCATCAACAAGAGGAGAGCAAGAAAATGGAACGCCGCAAATTCCTGACCAACGCCGGCCTGACCGGCATCCTGGCTGCCGGAGTCGCTCCGGCGGTGCATGCGCAACAGGCCATTCGCTGGCGCCTGGCGTCGAGCTTCCCGAAGGCGCTCGACACGATCTTCGGCAGTGCCGAGGTGTTCGCCAAGAAGGTCAACGATGGCTCCGGGGGCCGATTGACGATATCGGTGCATCCGGCCGGGGAACTGGTGCCCCCGTTTGGCGTGGCTGACG
>VGIE01000424.1 GCA_016867955.1 Betaproteobacteria bacterium | reverse complement strand
CGCACAGGTCCGCATCAACACCGATGACGCCTTCACCAAAGCGCGGATCAAGAGCATCGACGAGGCGGGCATCCGCGAGGACCTCGCCTCGGGAAGCGTGGTCGTCGTGGCCGGCTTCCAGGGTGTCGACGACGCCGGCAACATCACGACCCTCGGGCGCGGCGGATCGGACACCTCCGGCGTCGCGCTGGCGGCGGCACTCAAGGCCGAAGAGTGCCTGATCTACACTGACGTGGACGGTGTCTACACCACCGATCCCCGGGTCGAGCCGGATGCGCGCCGGCTGCACAAGGTGACCTTCGAGGAAATGCTCGAGATGGCCAGCCTGGGGTCCAAGGTCCTGCAGATCCGTTCGGTGGAGTTCGCCGGCAAGTACAAGGTGCCGTTGAGGGTGCTCTCCAGCCTGACGGATCCGCTGATGCCGCTCGCGGAAGAGGCCGCGTCAGGCACGCTCATCACGTTTGAGGAAGACGACACGATGGAACAAGCAATCATTTCCGGCATCGCATTCAACCGCGACGAGGCCAAGATCACGGTAACCGGCGTGCCGGACCGCCCGGGCATTGCCTATGCCATTCTCGGCCCGATCAGTGACGCCAATATCGAGGTGGACATGATCATCCAGAATGCCGGTAACAACGGGATGACTGATTTTTCCTTCACCGTGCATCGCAAGGAATACCAGGTCGCGCTTGACGTGCTCAACCGACAGGTCAAGGCGCATATCAAGGCCACAGACATCCATGGCGACAACCGCATCTGCAAGGTGTCGATGGTCGGTGTCGGCATGCGCACCCACGCCGGTATCGCCTCGAAGATGTTCCGCGCGCTCTCCGAGGAGGGCATCAACATCCAGATGATCTCCACGTCCGAGATCAAGATATCCGTTGTCATCGACGAGAAATACATGGAGCTGGCCGTGCGGGCGCTGCACAAGGCCTTCGACTTGGACCAGCCGCAGGCCTGAATCCCGCGCCGGGCCGCCAGCCTGGTGCCTATTTCGCGATCGCGCGAATGACGTGCTCGGTGGTGTAAAAGCGCGGGCCGCCCGCGACGAAGTGCGAGGTGTCCTGGATGATTTCTTCCATGCCGCGCGGGCTGTCGACGAAGCCTTCGAAGAAATCCCGGTCCGAGGGGAAGTGCATGATGGGCATGCCGCGGGTCGGCGGGCAATCGGCGCTGAGCGCCGCATCCACCCAGTTCTGCACATAGATCGCGCTGCCCACGTGCACGCGCGCGGCCAGCCCCGCATGCAGGCGCCAGCTGCGCCTGACCGCAGTGTCGGGCATGTCGGCGTGGAACATCAGGCGGCCGATGAGCTTGATGCCCTCGGAGGGGCGCCCGCGCCGGAACGGACGCCGGTCGTAGATTCGCGTATCGGTCACGGCGTAGGCATGCAGGACACTGGTCTGGCCGCCCAGCGCCGTTCGCAGCCGTTCCGACAGCTGCGCGGGCGCCCCCGTGCTCCAGGCCTCGATAATCAGATCGTATTCCGGCGCCATGCCGGCGGTGGGGTCGCCGGGCGGCCGGTAGGGCAGGTTAGCGGACGGCATGCGCACGAGGTTGACGTTGAGCGCCTCGGCACCGATCATCGCACCCAGTCCCGTGTCAGCGGATTCGAGCACTGATGCCTGGAAGGCTTCGCGCCCGGTGGATGCGCCGGAGCGCAGGAAAGCCATCACTTTGTTCAAGACTGCTGCTCCTGTTAGTGCGAGAACTCGCTGCGCATTAAGGCTGCATACTCACGCCTGGAATTGGCGGGTTGCCGATAGATGCCATTCTATTCAAGGACAAGGCAGGCATGGAGCCCAAGCTCATCTACCTGGCGAGACGCAATCCCGCGCTGACGCGCGAGGCGTTCACGGCGCGCTGGCGACGCCACGGCGCGCTGGGCATGAGCATGCCGCGCTGGGTCAATATCCGCCGATACGTGCATTGCGATGTGCTGCAACCGGGCATTCCCGGCGTTGATGAAAGTCATGACGGGGTCGGTCTGGTCTGGCACCGCTCGCCGGAGGCGCGCGCGCGGCATCGCGCCGACAACGGCTCCCAGGGCGTGATGGAAGCCGACGAGGCGGAAACATTTGCCGAGCCGGTCTACAACTCCTGCCTGCTCGCGCAGGAGTTCATCCTCAAGGATGGGGAAATCGGGCCGGTGAAGCTGATCCGCTTTGTCGAGCGCGCAGACGGCGTTGCCAAGGAGAAATTTGCCGCCGCCTGGCAGGGCGCGTACGCCGACGCGCTGTTGCATGAACCCGAAATCGCCGGCCATATGCAGCGCTACGCGCAGAATCACGCCCTGCCGCCCGAGCGGCCGCCGCGATGGGGGCTGGCAGCCGACTGCGTCGACGAATTCTGGTTTGCCTCGATGCGGGAGGCCGCTTCAACGCTCGACGTCATTCGCCGTCTGGCGAATCTGGAAACGGGTCGAGTTTCGCGCTCGATCTGGGTTGCGACCAACGAGGTCGTGCTGCACCACCAACCCGAGCCCTAGCATGCGGTCCAACAGTGCGCCGCGGCCGAGGCGGAGGCGGGTCATTGGCGGAGAGAGAGTCATTACATTACCTGTCCAAGACCGTCCGAAGAAGTCCAGAGTTTGACGATTAACCCATTGGGGCATAGATACATTTCCGCAGGGTAAGTCCAAGACAGTTCGGGACGGTCCCTTTCAATCTGACCGGCGTGGAAAAACTGGTCCAGATTCAGTGAGAGAAAATGCCGATTTTCTACACTGGAAAGGATCAAGAAATGCCCAAAGGAGTGCGTTTAAAGCCCGAGCAGGCTGTGGCCAAGCTGCGGGAGATCGAGGTCAAGCTATCGCAAGGCAAGGA
>VGIE01000423.1 GCA_016867955.1 Betaproteobacteria bacterium | reverse complement strand
GGTACGAGGCGGCGAGCTCAAGAATCACCTCGGCGGCGTGATCGAGCAGCACCGCGCCCGCGCCTACCGCCTCGCCCAACGCCATGGCCATGCGCTCCAGCGTGGCGCGCGGCGGGATCCTATCCGCGCCGGCAAACTCGAAGCTCGTGGCGAAGCGGTCGGCGAAGGTGTGCTCGCGCAGGGTGTCCTTGGAGCGCTGGATCTGCACCTTGCAGGCGGCAAGATAGTGCCGCGTGTACCGCTCGTAACTGAGATGGACGCCGCCGGCCTCCAGATGCGGCCGCAGCTCCGCGTCGAACACCTGGCCGACGCAGGCGAGGTGCTTGTCCGGATCGTGGATCATGCCCGGAATCCACATCAAGGTTTCGCCCCAGTCGAAGAGGACGACGGGCCTGGGGTCGTGGCTCGGACTAGCGCTCAAGGCGCAGCCGCCATGGCTTCGGCCACCAGCGCGCGCGCCGCGGCGGCCTGGTCCGGTGCGCCGTACACCGCTCGGCCGACAACGCCGTAGACGCTGCAGCCCTGCGCCGCGGGAATAAGTTCGCCGAGCTTGCCGCCCAGCGGGCCGATGCCGGGAACGACGAACACTGGGTTTTTCGCCTTCAGGCGTTTGGCGTGGTGCTCGAGCTTTGCCGTGGTGTTGCCGGGGACGACGAAATGGTCAGCTCCCGCCTTGATCGCCTCGTCGATGATGCGCTCGAGCGCGTCGTCGGCGACATAGCCGCCGCCTGAAACGTTGTAGTCGGGGAACGGCAGGTCGCCGCCCACTAGCGGCAGGATGCCGCGCTTGAGCGCCTCGCCGACGAAGCCCGCCACCGCGCGCGGGCCGGCCACCGGGAACAGGATCAGGCCGTCGACCTTCGCCTCCGCGCAGATGGCGGAGAACTTCGCCGCCATGTCGAAGACGTCTGGCCCGGCCTTCTGGTGGTCGTACAGCAGCGGCAGGTCGGTGTGCGCCCGCAGCTGGCGGACCGACTCGGCAAGGCCGAGGCGCAGCGCCATGGTCATGCCGAGCTTGTAGCCCACCACGCCCTCGATGCCCGTGGTCAGGTCGATGCTGCGCTTGCAGGCGTCGGCGGAGTCCGCATCCAGCGCGACGATGATGCCGTGCCGCGCGCGAAAGCGAACAGTCATGTGGCGGCACCGTCAGGACGAGGCAAGCGTCTTCAGCCTCTGGATGGTGCGCTGGGCGCTGGGCTTGATGTCCTTGACGTCCAGGCTCATGTCGATGGCCCGGACCGAGTGCGTCATGTCGCCGACCGAGATCACGTCTACGCCGGTCTCTGCGATCCTTGCCACCGTAGTCTCGTTCACGCCGCCCGAGGCCTCGGTGATGGCGCGGCCGTTCACCAGCTTGAGTCCCGCGCGCACCTCATCCAGGTCCATGTTGTCGAACATGATGACCTCGACCTTGCACTCCAGCGCCTCCTGCACCATCTCCAGCGTCTCGCACTCGACCTCGATCTTGTTGGTGTGCTGTGCGCGCGCGCGCAGGATCGCCACCGCATTGGTGATGCTGCCCGCGAGCTTGATGTGGTTGTCCTTCACCAGGATGCAGTTGTTTAGGTTGAAGATGTGGTTGTGCGCGCCGCCGACGCGCACTGCGTACTTCTGCACCATGCGCAGGCCGGGCCAGCCCTTGCGCGTGTCGGTGAGGCGCACCCTGGTGTGCTTGACCAGGTCCATGTAGCGCCGCACCTTGGTGGCGATGCCCGAGAGCTGCTGCACCCAGTCGAGCGCCGCACGCTCGATCATGAAGAACGTCGACGCCCTGGCGCGGATCTTCAGCATGACCGTGCCGGGGCCGATCGGGTCGCCTTCCTGCACGCAGTACTCGACCTCGGCCTCGGGCTCGATCAGCTTGATGGTCTCCTCCGAGAACATCAGGCCGCAGACGATGCCGCTGCCCTTGGCGTAGATCTGCCCGGTGAGGACCGGATCGTCATCCCAGACGAGGAAGCCGCCGGTGGTGTCCCCGGCATTGAGTTCTTCGCGCAGGCCGGCTTCGACCAGCGGGCGGATCATGAATCGGTTTAGGCGCATGGCGGTCTCCTTGGGTCGGTGCAGCAGTGTAGGTGCTCGACCGGAGACGGCCGGCGCCCATGCCAAAGCCGAATAGCCCCTCCCGCCCGGGCCGCTCAGACCGCGTCCGCCTGTGCCGCGGGCTCGGCCTTTATCACCGCCTCCAGCGCCGCGGCGGCCTTGTAGATGCGCATCACGGTCGGATACGGCGCGAGATCGCAGTTGAAGCGTTTTGCGTTGGCGACCTGCGGCACGAGGCAGACGTCGGCCATGCTGAACCGGTCGCCGAGGCAGAACTTCCCGGCGCGCTTCTGCTGCAGCAGGAAACCCTCCAGTCCGCGGAAACCCTCGGCAATCCAGTGCGGATACCACTCGCCGTTCACCTTCGCGTCGTCGTGCCCCCAACTCTTCAGGTACTTCAGCACCCGCACGTTGTTCAGCGGGTGCATCTCGCAGCCGATCGCCTGCGACGCCGCGCGCACGTACCACTTCTCCTCGGCGCTGTTGGGCATCAGCGGCGGCTCGGGGTGGATATCGTCCAGGTACTCGATCATCGCCATCGACTGCGTGAACACCTTCCCCGCCTCGTCTAGCAGCGCGGGCAGGCCGGCCTGCGGGTTGAGCGCGAGGTAGGCCGGGTTGCGATGCTCCATTTTCGGCAGACTGACGTACTTCGGCTCCCAGGCGAGCCCCTTCCAGGCGAGCGCGATGCGCAGGCGAAAGGAGGTCGAAGAACGGAAGAACGTGTAGAGGGTGAGCACGTTCAGTCTTTGCGGGCCGCGTCGAGCATGTGTTGCGGCGTGCTCGACACCACCCTGGCGTAGTGCG
>VGIE01000422.1 GCA_016867955.1 Betaproteobacteria bacterium | reverse complement strand
TACACCGCCAGGACGCTGCCCAGCGCCAGGGCCGGCCAGCGCGTGTCGCTGGCGACAAGAAAACGAATGCCGAGTGCGGTGCCGAGGCATACGAACACCATCATCGCTGCCAGACGCCGCATGACGCGTCCGAACGATGGACCGGCCACGAGCTGCCACAGGTTCGTGACCAGGGACGGGATGATCAGCAGCGCCGCCGCTTGCACCGGCGGCATCGCCAGGCCTGCGGGCTGATTCGTACCATCTGGCCGAAGCCGCGGGGAAGCTGCGTGGCGATTACAGCAAGGCCGGCGCCGAATTCGTCATCACGCAGAATTGGGCGGCCTATTCCCCGGCGGAACATGCGCTCTACAGGCGCTTGCACCAGCGACAATCGCTGTTGGTGCCGCGCTATGCGTGCCGGCAGTATCTCGACAGTCTGGCGCGCCTTGGCGACGTCGAGGCCATACCGCGCTTCGAGGAGATCTCGGCCAGGCTGAGGCGATCGACGCGCTGGGAACTGGTGGCAGTACCAGGCCTGATTCCGGACGATGTGTTTTTCAGGCATCTCGCCAACAGGCGCCTGCCGGTGACCGATTGGCTGCACAAACCCGAGGAGGCCGACTACATCGTCGAGCCCGATGTCTTCCACGATTTCTTCGGACATGTACCTCTGTTGTTTGAACCGGTCTACGCCGACTATCTGCAGGAGTACGGACTCGGGGGGCTGAAGGCGCTGGAGCTGGACGCGCTGGGAATTCTGGCCCGGCTGTACTGGTACACCATCGAGTTCGGCCTGGTCGTCGAACGCTCAGGGCTGCGTGCCTATGGTACGGGCCTGCTGTCCTCGAAAGGCGAGCTGGCGTATTGCGTCGAGAGCCAATCTCCGCGCCGCATGCACTTCGACCTGTTGCGCATCATGCGAACCGAGTACCGCATCGACCGTTTTCAGGACAGCTATTTTGTCATCGACAGCTTCGAGCAGTTGCTGCGGGAGACCAGGCCCGATTTCACGCCGCTCTACGCCAGGCTGGCCAGACTGCCGGGATATGCGCCGGATGCCGACGTTGGCGATGACGCACTGTTCCAAGGCGTGACGGAAACATAGCGCCCGCTGCGGGCGGTAGGCATTGATCAGGGTCCGAGCGCGCGCCCCCGTCCGGAAAGAAGCGCACATCCCAGAAGGCGACGCCCGGCACCGGCGCCGCTCGCTGCGCTACCTGTTGCTGCAGGCGCCAAGCGATATGCCCAGTGCGGACAGGATCGGTTTTCTCGTTTTCCCGCCGCGCCGGCAGGGACCAAAAAAATTCAGGCCTGATTGTCACTGACCAGATCGGCGATCCGCGCAATCCGGCCCGCGCATCATGCATCGCCCAGATCCAGCAAGGCGGCATTGCCGCCGACCGCCGCCGTATTGACCGCGACCACCGGTCGTGGCCCGCCCGCTGCCGCGTGGCCAGCAGGCCGCGGCCGCAGGGCGGACCCGCATCCTCCACGGCCTTCGAGCGAGCCCTGGCGTGTGCAGAGGCTGGCAGCGCCGGAACGGCATCGCCTTGCGGCGCGCGGCGTTCGTCGGGCGGGCCGGAACGGGGGCTGGCTGGTACTGGACCATTCCTATCAAATTGACAGTGATATGTTACAGCTATCCGGCCTTGACAGGTGGATTATGATCACGCGATGCCGTTCCTGTTGCAGCCGGCTTGGCGCGCTTGGCCCGTCGCAGGCTGCCCTCGATCATGCGGTATTCGTAGAGCCGGCATTCCAGCGGGCCGTTGAAAAGTGGTGTGCGCATAGAGGGCTTCAGACGGATGAGCCCGGCGAGTTCCGCGTCCGCCGAGAACACGTAGCAGCGCCAGTCGGTGTAGCGCGCCTTGAAGGCGTTGCCGAGCGCAGGGTAGAAGGCGGCCAGTTCGGTGGCCTGGCCGATGCGCACGCCGTAGGGGGGGTTGGCGATCAGCACGCCGGCGGCGGCAGGTGCCGGCACTTCCAGCACGTCGGCGTGTTGCAGCATGATGCAGCCGGTGAGCCCGGCGGCCTCGAGGTTGGTGCGCGCGCGCGCCACTTCGACGGCGGAGTTGTCGCTGCCGTAGATCTCCAGCGGTCGCGGCGCCTGGGCTTTGGCCATGGCAGCGTTACGTACGGCGGCCCACCTCGCCGGGTCGTGGCGACTGAGTTTCTCGAAGCCGAAAGTTCGTCGCGAGCCGGGGGGAATCGAGAGCGCCATGAGCGCGGCCTCGATCAGCAGCGTGCCGCTTCCGCACACGGGGTCGAACAGCGGTTCCACGCGGTCCCAGCCGGTCAGCATCACCATGCCGGCGGCGAGATTCTCTTTCAGTGGCGCTTCGCCGACTTTGCTGCGCCAGCCGCGTTTGTAGAGCGGCTCGCCCGAGGTGTCGAGGTAGAGGATGAACTGTTCGGCATCGAGGAAGCCGTGGATGCGGACGTCGGGTTCGCGCGTGTCGACGTTGGGACGCCGGTCGAGCGCCTCGCGGAAGCGGTCACAGACCGCGTCCTTGATGCGCAGGGTGACGAAGTCCAGGCTCTTCAGCGGACACTTGATGGCGTTGACGTCGACACGGATGCTGCGCGCCACGCCAAACTGCGAAGGCCAGTCCACGGCATGGGTGGCGTCGTACACATCGCGTTCGGTCTTGTAGGGCACGCGCGCCATCTGCATCAGCACACGCGAGGCGGTGCGCGATTCGAGGTTGACGCGCCAGCAGACCCCCATCTCGCCGCGAAAGGCCACGCCGGCCGCGGCCGGATTCACGTCACTGGCACCGCAGGCCGTGACCTCGGCGGCGAGCAGGGCTTCCAGCCCGCGCGGGCAGGGCGCGAAGAAGGCGCGCGTGCGCGGGTTGGGCGGCGGCTTTTG
>VGIE01000421.1 GCA_016867955.1 Betaproteobacteria bacterium | reverse complement strand
CGGATGTCGCGGCGCAACTCCTCGATGTCCCGGCCGCGGGCGCGCAGGGGTTGCGCGACAAGGCCATGTTCGAGCTCTTCTACTCGTCGGGGCTGCGTCTCGCAGAACTGGTCGGGCTGGACCTGAAGGCGGCGCGGGAAATCGCCGCCGGTCGCGAGGTCACGGTGCTGGGCAAGGGCGCCAAGACCCGCACTGTCCCGGTGGGGGCGAAGGCCGCTGCCGCGCTGGCCGAGTGGCTGCGCGTGCGCGCGGAACTGGCGGCCGCGGATGAGCCTGCGCTGTTCGTCGGTGCGCGCGGGCGCCGCGTGTCGCCGCGCGTGGTCGAGGCGCGCCTGGCGCGCTGGGGTCGCCGGCTCGGCCTGTCGGTGCATCCGCACATGCTGCGGCATTCCTTCGCCACCCATGTGCTGCAGTCATCCGGCGACCTGCGCGCAGTGCAGGAGATGCTGGGCCACGCCAGCATTTCGACCACGCAGGTCTATACGCACCTGGACTTCCAGCACCTTGCCAAGGTCTACGACCAGGCGCACCCGCGGGCCAGGCGCAAGTGAGCCCCGGTGATCGCGGCGACGCCCCGGCGGATGGCGGCGTCGGGAACGGTGGGCGATCGTTTTCTGCTGGTGATGGTGTGGCGGCGCCCGGGCTGCCGGCACTGTTCCTGGGGTTCCTGGAGATTGCGCTGTCCGGATTCGGCGGCGTCCTGCCCTGGGCACGGCGGGTGCTCGTGGAACAGCGCCGCTGGCTGAGCGCAGACGAGTTCACCGACCTCTCGTCGCTCTGCCAGTTCCTGCCCGGCCCCAAGATCGTCAACATGTCGGTGGCGGTGGGAGCGCGCTTCCGCGGCGCCAGCGGCGCGCTGGCGGCTTTCTTCGGCCTGATGCTGGCTCCGGTGGCCATCATCCTCACGCTGGGCGCCCTGTACTCGGCGTACGGGCAGTTGCCTCAGGTGCAGGCGCTGGTTCGCGGCATTTCGGCGGTGGCGAGCGGCCTGCTCATCGCCACCGGCCTCAAGATGCTGGTGGCGCCGCGCGTGCGCTCGTGGCTGCTGTGCTTCGCTGCATTGGCCTTCCTCGGCGTGGCGCTGTTGCGCCTGCCCCTCCTGGCCAGCTTGCTGGTGCTTGCGCCGGCGGCCATTGCCGCGGCATGGTGGCGGCAGCAGCGCGCGCCACGCGCTCCGCGGGAGGCTTAGGGTGGCGGCTGGCGTCGACTGGGACCAGGTCATCCAGCTGGCCCTCGATTTCCTGCCGCTGTCGCTGATCGCCGTGGGTGGTGGCGCGACGGTGCTGCCGGAGATGCAGCGCAGCGTGGTCGACGTTCATGGCTGGATGACGGCCACGCAGTTTTCGGAACTCTTCGGCCTCGCCAACGCAGCGCCGGGACCGAACGTGCTGGTGGTGACGCTGATCGGCTGGCAGGTGGCGGGTCTGCCGGGGGCGCTGGCGGCGACCCTGGCGCTGTGCCTGCCGTCGTGCCTTCTGACGTTCGGTTTCTTCCGCCTCTGGCAGCGTTTTCGCGATGCCGGCTGGGTCAAGGCGGTAGGGGGCGGCATGGCGCCGCTCACCGTCGGTCTCGTGCTGGCGTCGGGCTATCTCATCACGCGCGGCGCCAACGATTCGCCGGCGGCCTACGCCTCCACCGCACCTACCGTTGGCGTGGTGCTGGCGACACGCCTCAACCCCCTATGGCTGATCGCGGGCGGTGCCATCGCCGGAACAGCGGGCCTTCTATAGACCACATGGCCCAGCAAGACAAATCACCCGCGGCTGGCGCCGCGCTAGCCAGGTCCGGCCGCAATGCGGAACCGGCGCTGATACTGAAAGCGGGCCGCGAGCGCTCGCTGCGACGCCTGCATCCCTGGGTATTCTCGGGCGCAGTCGATCGCGCGCAGGGGGCGACCGGACCCGGCGAGACGGTGTGCGTGCGCGCCGCCGACGGCGCATTTCTCGCGTGGGCGGCGTACAGCCCCGCCTCGCAGATCCGCGCGCGGGTCTGGAGTTTTGCCGAAGCGGCGCGACCGGACGAAGCCTGGTTGCGCGCCCGCGTGTCGGATGCGGTGGCGCGCCGCTCAGCGCTGTCCGCGCAGGCCGATGCGCTGCGACTGGTGCATGCCGAGTCCGATGGCCTGCCGGGCGTGGTGGCCGACCGTTATGGTGAGTTGCTGGTCGTGCAACTGACGTCGGCCGGGGCGGAGCGCTGGCGCGACGTGATCGTCGACGCGTTGCGCCAGGCCAGCGGGTGCAGCAGCGTGTTCGAGCGCTCCGACGGCGATACGCGCGCGCTCGAAGGCCTGCCACCGCGCGTCGGCCTGTTGCCCGATGGCGGCGGCGCGCCGCAGGCCGCGTCATCGCGGCTGGTCGAGATTCGTGAGAACGGCATCCGCTATCGTGTGGACGTGGCGGCCGGCCAGAAGACGGGGTTCTTCCTCGACCAGCGCGACAGCCGCGCCGCCCTTGTGGCGTTGGCCGCAGGCCGCGACGTGCTGAATTGCTTCTGTTACACGGGCGGGTTCACGTTGTCGGCGCTGGTGGGCAGGGCCGCGTCCGTGCTGTCGGTCGACAGTTCGGCCCCGGCGCTGGCGCTGGCGCAGCAGAACCTGGCGCTGAATGGGCTTGACGCCGCCCGGGCGAGCTGGGCTGACGCCGATGTGTTCAGCTTCCTGCGCGCCTTGCGGCGGGACGGCCGCACGTTCGACCTGATCGTGCTCGACCCGCCGAAGTTCGCGCCGACCTCGGGCGACGCCGAACGCGCCTCACGCGGCTACAAGGACATCAACCTCAATGCATTGAAGCTGCTGCGGCCTGGCGGCCGGCTGGCGACGTTTTCCTGCTCAAGCGGCATCTCGGCCGACCTGTTCC
>VGIE01000420.1 GCA_016867955.1 Betaproteobacteria bacterium | reverse complement strand
GAGCCCCCCATACTCCTTGCGCCAGCGGTAGTAGGTGACATCCGTAATACCGGCTTCCTTGCAGGCTTGGCTGATTGACCTGCCTTCGCCCAGCAAGACATCGATTTGCCTGAGCTTTGCGACCGCCCGCCCCGGGCCGTGCTTCTTGTTCGCCATTCGTAGACCCCTTCTTCCAAGTTGAAAAATACAACATTCAACCTGGCACAGAAAAAGCCAGTCAGGTCACGGGGAGGGTCTATACGGATGTATCGGGGCGGGAATCGGTGGAAATCCGCGTCGAGGTCCTGCTGCCACCGTCCGAACATGTCGGATTTGCGGCGGAACTGGCACGGCGCATCCGCGCGCAGACAGGGATCTCGATAGATGTCGTGATCACTCCCACGGGCGCCATGCAGGAAGTGCAGTTCAAATCACGCCGTTGGCGCGATGAGCGCAGTGTGCAACTTTGAGCCGAAACGGGATGGCAATATGACCGATGCATCCGACCATCGAGATGAGATCACCCAGGAGTTCGAAGCGCTGCTGGACAGCGCGCAGCAGCTCGATGCGCGTCTGGCTGCGACGCCTGGCATCCCGGTGCCGCGCCGCCTGAGCGAGCAGATTCTCATCCTGACGCGGGAACTGGGTTAGGAACTGTGCGTCGCTGCCGGGCAGCGTCGATGACTGTCGGCTGGTTCTAGCCATGGACATCGCTAGCTATATCAACCGGACCGTCGCCACCACAGTCGGCGCGGAACCGGTCAGCGAAATGGCGATACGCCGCTATGTCGAGGCGCACGAGTTGAATTGCCCCGTCTTTTCGGATGTGGAGGCCGGCAGGGCTGCGGGTCATGGGGGCATCATCGCGCCGTGGTCCATGCTGCTGACCATGGCCATGCCGGCCTACTGGAAGCCGGGCGACCCGCCGCTCAAGCCGGGATTTATCCCGCCCTTCGTGTGGGATTGCGTGCCTTTGCCGGGCAGCGAAATGGTGACCTACAGTGTCGAGGTCGAGTATTTCGTGCCGTTGCGGGTGGACGATGTCGTGCATTCGGAATACCGCGTGAAGTCCATCACGCCGAAGCGAACGCGGGTGGGGGTTGGGCATTTCATCGAGTTCCAGATCAATTTTACCGACCAGAACGGCCGCTTGATCGCCAAAGAGACCACGAATATCTTCCGCTACACCCCGGATGACGAGACGTCGGGAGGCGGCCAGTGAGTGCGCCCGGAATTTCCCCCGCGGCGCCACCGGATGCGTTCGTCGGCGCGTCGCTCGGCACGGATGTCCTCCACCTCTCGCTACAGCGACTGGTCATGGTCGCTGGTGCCAACCGCGATTTTGCGCCGGCACACTCGGATTCCGAGGCGGCGCGGCAGGGCGGGGCGCCGGCAGCGTTTGCCGACGTCATTTTCGTGTTCGCCCTGTTCGAGCGCCTGCTGATGCAATGGTCCGGGCCTCGAGGACGCATCACCAGGATGGGGCCGCTGAAGATCAAGGATTTTCTCATCTGCGGGCAGGACGTGTCGTCCACGGGGACGATCGAATCGGTGCGGTCGGTGCCGGGGCCGGATGGCGTGCCTTGGGGTGAGGTGATGGCAAAAATTACGCTATCGCAGCCCGACGGCCGTGAGCCGGTGTCCGGTTCGGCGACAATCCTGGTGCCGCGGGCCCGGGGCGCTGATACGTAAAGTCGATCCAGGGCCCGCGACTGCCTCTCACCCGGGGCTTGCGCAGATAAAATACGGGGGCTTGAAAAGGTACTGGCGTGCCCCCAATTCTCCTAGGGCATGATGCGCGCGGCGGACTGCGTAAGCGCTGCATTGCGTCCTGCTCGATTCCAAATTCATCAATTCTATAAGCATGACGCCATGACGACGACGACCAAAGAGACCCTCGGCTTCCAGGCTGAGGTGAAGCAGCTGTTGCAACTGATGATCCACTCGCTGTACAGCAACAAGGAGATTTTCCTCCGCGAGCTCATTTCAAACGCCTCGGACGCGGCCGACAAGCTGCGCTTCGAATCGCTGGCCCATCCGGCCCTGATGGGCACCGAGGCCGAGTTGAAGATTCGCGTCAGCTTCGACGCCACGGCGCGCATCCTCACCATCGCCGACAATGGAATCGGCATGTCGCGCGACGAGGTGATCGCCAACATCGGCACCATCGCCAAGTCGGGCACGCGCGAGTTCTTCAAAGCGCTGACCGGCGACCAGGCCAAGGACGCCAACCTCATCGGCCAGTTCGGCGTGGGCTTCTACTCCGCCTTCATCGTCGCCGACCGCGTCACGCTGGTGACGCGTCGGGCCGGCACCGGGGCGGCCGAGGGCGTGCGCTGGGAGTCCGACGGTGCGGGTGAATTCACCATTGAGCCGGCAGAAAAGGCCAGCCGCGGCACCGAGGTGACACTGCACCTGCGCGAGGGCGAGGACGATCTGGCCTCCGACCTGCGCCTGCGCACCATCATCCGCAAGTACTCCGACCACATCGCCATTCCGATCGTGATGGAGAAATACGAGTGGAACGCCGACAAGAAGGCCTTGCTGCCCACCGGCAACGACGAGACGGTGAACCAGGCCAGCGCGCTGTGGGCGCGCGCCAAGTCGGAGATCGCCGACGAGCAGTACCAGGAGTTCTACAAGCACGTGGCGCATGACTTCGAGCCGCCGCTGACCTGGGTGCACAGCCGGGTCGAGGGCCGCCAGGAGTACACACAGCTGCTGTACATACCGGGGCACGCGCCGTTCGACCTGTGGGACCGCCAGCATCCGCGCGGCCTCAAGCTCTATGTGCGCCGCGTCTTCATCATGGACGACGCCGAGCACCTGCTGCCCGGCTACCTGCGCTTCGTGCGCGGGGTGGTCGATTCCAACGACCTGCCGCTCAACGTGTCA
>VGIE01000419.1 GCA_016867955.1 Betaproteobacteria bacterium | reverse complement strand
ATCGACATCCTCTACGCCTACATCGACCCACGCATCCGGTTGACCCGGTAAGCCGATGGCCAGCATCGTCACCGACCCACCGGTTTCCCGCCCGCTGCGGCGCTTCGGCCGGATCGGCGATTGGCCGCTGCTGCCGCTCGTCATCCTGGTGCCCTTCGTGCTGACGGCGATCCTTGCCGACGTGATCGCACCCTACGACCCGACCCAACCGATAAAAGGCCTGAAGTTCTTCACCCCGCCCGCCTGGATGGAAGGCGGCAGCCGGCTCGCCTTGCTCGGCACCGACTTCCAGGCCCGCGACATCCTCAGCCGCCTGATCCACGGCGCGCGCGTCTCGCTGATCGTCGGCGTCATGGGCACCGTGGTGGCCGGCGGCATCGGCACGGTGCTGGGCATCGTGGCCGGCTATCTCGGCGGCTGGACCGACCAGGCGATCATGCGCCTGACCGATGCCTGGCTCGCCCTGCCGGCGCTGGTGTTCGCCATCTTCCTGGCGACCCTGCTCGGCCCCAGCATGTGGAACATCGTCGCCATCCTGGGGCTGGTCTACTGGACCCGCTATGCCCGGGTGATCCGCGGCGAGGTGCTGAGCCTGCGCGAACGCGAGTTCGTCAAGCTGGCGGAAATCGCCGGCGCGTCGCGCTGGCGCGTCATCATCCGCCACATCCTGCCCAACGTGCTGAACACCGCGGTGGTGCTCGGCAGCCTCACCATCGGCGTGGTGATCATCGCCGAGGCGTCGCTGAGCTTCCTCGGCGTCGGCGTGCCGCCGCCGCAGCCGGCCTGGGGGCTGATGCTGTCGGAGGCGCGCTCGACCCTGATGGCCGGCCATTGGTGGCTCACCATCGCGCCCGGCGTCTGCATCCTGCTGGTAGTGCTGGCGACGCAGCTGTTCGGCGACTGGCTGCGCGTACGCCTCGATCCGCAGGAGCGCAACCTGTGACCCAACCGTTGCTGCAAGTCACCGACCTGCAGACCCAGTTCCTCACCTTCGGCGGCACCCGGGTGATCAAGGCGGTGGACGGCATCAGCTTTGACCTGCGCGCGGGCGAGACGCTCGGCCTGGTCGGCGAGTCGGGTTCCGGCAAGACCACTGCCTGCCTGTCGATCCTCGGCGTGCTGCCGCCGGCCGCGCGCGTCACCGGCGGCGCCATCCGCTTCCTCGGCGAGGACCTGACGCACAAGAGCCCGGCCGAGATGCGGCGCATCCGCGGCGCGCAGATCGCCATGATCCTGCAGGACCCGATGGCCTCGCTGAACCCGCTGTTCAGCATCTACACCCAGGTCTGCGAGCCGGCCTACTACCACCAGCGCATCCGCGGCCGGCCCTTGCGCGAGCGCGTGGTGGAACTGCTGCGCTCGGTGCGCATCCCCTCGGCCCAGCGGCGCATGCGCGACTATCCGCACCAGATGAGCGGCGGCATGCGCCAGCGCATCGTCGGCGCCATCGCGCTGGCCGGTGGGCCGAAGCTGATCGTCGCCGACGAGCCGACCACCAACCTCGACGTCACCATCCAGGCGCAATACCTCGACCTGCTGAAGGACCTGCAGGAGGCGACCGGCGTCGCCATCATCTTCGTCACCCACAACCTCGGCATCGTCGCCCGCATGTGCGACCGCATGGCGGTGATGTATGCCGGGCGCATCGTCGAGCAGGGCCCGGTGCGGGACCTGTTCAACGCGCCGAAGCACCCCTACACCGCGGCGCTGCTCGGCTCGATCGCCAAGCTCGGCAGCAAGGACCCGCTCTACGCCATCCCCGGCCAGCCGCCCAACCTCGCCATGCTGCCCGCGGGCTGCGCCTTCCATCCGCGCTGTGCCGCGGCGGTGCCGCTGTGCCGCGCCCAGCCGCCAGACGAAACCCGCTTCGGCGCGCAATGGACCGCGCGCTGCTGGCGCGCCGCGCCGGCGGCAAAGGAGAGCCATGACAGCGCCGTTGCTTGAGCTCGACCGGCTGCGGAAATACTTCCCGGCCGCCACCGGCTCGCTGCTCAACCGCAAGCTCGGCTGGGTCAAGGCGGTCGAGACCCTCAGCTTCTCGATCGCCCAGGGCGAGACACTTGGCCTGATCGGCGAATCCGGCTGCGGCAAGACCACCACGGCGAAGCTGATCCTGCTGCAGGAGCGGCCGACCGCCGGCGCCATCCGCTTCGACGGCGAGGATATCGGCGCCATGCAGGGCGACGGCCTGATGCGCTATCGCCGCGCCGTGCAGGTGGTGTTCCAGGACCCCTACAGCTCGCTCTCCCCGCGCATGCGCGTCGGCGACATCATCGCCGAGCCGCTGGAGATCCACACCAGCTTGAGCAAGCAGGACCGCGCCGCCCGTGTCGCCGAGGTGCTCGCCCTCGTCGGCCTGCAGCCCGACGTCGCCAACCTGTTCCCGCACGAGTTCAGCGGCGGCCAGCGCCAGCGCATCGCCATCGCCCGCGCCCTGGTGACCGACACGCGGCTGATCGTGCTCGACGAGCCGGTCTCGGCGCTCGACGTGTCGATCCGCGCGCAGATCATGAATCAATTGGAGGAGCTGCAGCGCTGTCTCGGCGTCGCCTACCTGTTCATCGGCCACGACCTCGCCACCGTGGCGCATATCAGCCACCGCATCGCCGTGATGTATCTCGGCCAGCTGGTCGAGCTCGCCGATGCCGAGGAGCTGACCTCGCACCCGCTGCATCCCTATACCCAGGCGCTGATGGCCGCCGCCATGCCCTCGCATCCGGACGAGAAGCGCGAGCGGCTCGTCATATCGGGCGAGATCCCCAGCGCGCTGGCGCCGCCGCCGGGCTGCCGCTTCCACACCCGCTGCCCGCACGCCATGCCGCGCTGCGCCGAGGAGACGCCGGCCGCCAAGGACGCGGCGGCCGGCCACATGGTGGCCT
>VGIE01000418.1 GCA_016867955.1 Betaproteobacteria bacterium | reverse complement strand
ACCGGCTACAGCCATCAGTGCGCCGCAGACGACGAAGGCGCCGATGGCCTCCGGCAGGCTTGCGCCCGCCGCGCTGCTGATCAGCATGGCCGCGCCCGGCGTGGACCAGGCCGTCACCACCGGCACGCGGTAACACAGCGACAGCCCGATGCAGGTGAGCCCCATGCCCAGGCCCAGCGCCCACATCCAGGAGGCGATCTCGGCCGGTGTGGCGCCCAGCGACAGCGCGCCCTGGAACACGATGGCCGCCGAGCTGGTGAAGCCCACCAGTACGGTGACGAAGCCCGCCACCACGGCCGAGAGCGAGAAGTCGCGCGCGAAGCGCCGATCGGTGTTGCGCATCAGGGGAACTCAGGATTGCAGCGCACCGCGCGCAGTATCGCGATAGGGTGCCCGGATCATTTCCTGCCAATCACGTTGGAATGGCTGCCCGCGCTGAAGGCCATCACCGACTGGCCGAAGGCGCCGTCCACCACCAGGTTGTGGCCGTTGATGTAGGAGGCGTCGCGACTGAGCAGGAAGGCGATGGCGGCCGCTTGCTCGGACGGCTCGGACACGCGTCCCATGGGCAGCGCCGCCGCGCGCATTGCCGCGGTTTGCGCATCGACCTGGACTTTCGCCTTCTCGCGCGTGATGGTCGAGCCGGGCGCCACGCCGTTGACGCGGATGCCGTCGCGCGCCCATTCGTTGGCCATCTGCTCGACCAGCATGACGAGCGCCGCCTTGGTCGTCGAATACGGTCCGTAGTTCGGCAGCGGATGGATGCCGCCGATGGAGGTCACCACCACGATGGCGCCGCCCGATTTGTTCAATGCAGACGCCTTGAGCGCCGGGTGCGCGGTCCTGCACAGCAGCCAGGTCGCGCGCGCGTTGACGGCGAAGACGCGGTCCCAGTCGTCGATCGGCATCTCCAGCAGCGCGCCCTTGTAGCGCGCGCCGGCATTACACACCAGCGCATCGAGGCCGCCGCAGAAGGTCACGGCCTCGCGCACCAGCCGCGCCGGAAAATCCCGGTCGGCAAGATCGCCGGTTACCCCGAGCGCGTCGGCGCCCAGCGCCTTAAGTTCAGCCACCAGTTCGGCGAGATCGGGCCGCGCCCCGGTGGCCGTTAGGACGATTTTCGCTGGCTCGCCCCTGGCCAATGCATCCTTCGCCAGCCTGAGGCAGGTCGCGCCGCCGATGCCGTAACTGCCACCCGTCACCAATGCCCGCATTGCTCCGCCCTAGTGTCGAATCAATGCGAGGGGAAACATCCCCTCGCGCTTCCCTGAATCAGGGCGCCTAACTGCAATTCCGTTAGGCGCTCTCACATCTTCGATTGCGACGGCGGCAGGCGCCCCGGCACGAAGGCCATGATGGACTGAGCGAAACCGCCATCGACGGTGAGGTTCTGCCCGTTGATGTAGGAGGCCTCCTTGCTCAGCAGGAAGGTGATGGCCGCCGCCTGCTCGGCGGCCATCGCCACGCGCCGCAACGGCACCACGGCAGCGCGCTTGGCGGCCACCTCGGCGTCCCAGTAGACGACTTCGGAGTTGCGAGTGCGCGTGATGCCGGGCGCCACGCCGTTGATGCGCACGCCATGCGGGCCCCATTCCTGCGCCATCTGCGCGATGAGGCAGATCAGCGCCGCCTTGCTGACCGAGTACGGCCCGTAGTTGGCGTGGGGGAAGGTGCCGGCGATCGACGTCACCGCGACGATGGCACCCTGCGAGGCCTTCAGCGCCGGCAGCGCCGCCTTGCCGAGAAGCCAGGTGGCGCGCACGTTGATGGCCAACATGCGGTCCCAATCCTTCACCTCGAGCTCGGCCAGCGGTGCCTGGTGGCGGCCGGCCGCGTTGGAGACCAGGCCATCCAGCCCGCCGCAGAACTCCACCGCCTCGTCCACCAGGCGCTTGGGCATAGCCTCATCGGACAAGTCGCCGGTGATGGCCTTGGCATCGGCACCCAGCGACTTCAGCTCCGCGATGAGCTCGAGGAGGTCCGGCCGACGGCCGGTGGCGGTGGCGACGATCTTGGCCTTCTCGCCGCGCGCCGCTGCGTCCCGCGCGATCTTCAGGCAGGTTGCCCCGCCGATTCCGTAACTTGCCCCCGTCACCATGACTCGCATGCTCGCCCCCCGTTGGTCTGCCGTTCACTGATCGCGAACTGCGGCATTGTCGGTCCCGGCGTGGGCATTCGCAACCCGTTCAATGTGCAATGGCGGGCCAAGCGGCGCGATTCCCGCTGTCCAATGCGCCAGGCGTTGCAAGGCGTCCCTGGCGCGAACTTCACGTGCTGCAACCAGAAGGAGCGGAACGGCCAGCCGCGCATGCACGCCGCCTCGGCCGTTTCATCCCACTGCATGTCGGGCAGGCGCTTGAGGAGCATCGGCACGACCTAGAGGATCTCGGCGCGCGCCTCGACGGCACCGGAATCCGCGAGCGCCACTCCCCGGGGCGGCGCAGTGCGCCGAAGGATGCGCCGGACCACCCTCAGGCCTGCCAGACGCCGTAACCCTCCTCGCGCAGCCCGATCGCCAGTTCAACTTCCATTTCGCGCGCGGCCTCGTAGGGCATGGGGTTGTAGGCTGCATACAGTGCCGGCAGCAGCCGCAGGCCGTATTCCTTCACGTAGCGTCCGTCCTGGATGCCGGCCTTGTGCTTGTCGAAGCGGACATCGGGCGTGAGGCCGGTCATGCCGACATAGACCGCCGGCCGGGTGATGTCGCCATCCGGGTTGGCGCGGCGAAAGCCGGGCTCGAGCCAGACCGAGCGCGCGAGTTCGATGACGTAGACGTGATGATGGTGGCGCGGCGCGCGCGCCCGGCGCCTGCCCGCACCTGACTTGCGTGCTGCCGGCTTGCGCGCGGCAGGTTTGCGGGTCCCGGACGGCGCGCGGTTTGCCGCC
>VGIE01000417.1 GCA_016867955.1 Betaproteobacteria bacterium | reverse complement strand
TCGGTCGCAACGAGGCAGCCTAGACTTCTGGCGTCGCGCGACGGGGTTCCGGTTCACCATCAGAACCACGCCAGAGGGCCTGCGAGTTTGGAGGATCGGATGAAACCCGGCGTCTACATGATCAGCGCGGCGGATTATCACGCCGACCCATGCGAGGCGCCGTCATTGTCCTCCCATGTGGCGAACATTCTTCTGCGCCAGTCACCGCTTCATGCGTGGTGGGCGCATCCTCGACTGAACCGTAACCATCAATCCCAGGAAAGTGGGACGTTCGACTATGGCAAGGCGGCCCACGCCATGCTGTTGGAAAACGACCGCGCCGCTTTGGTGGTGGTAGACGCCGACGACTGGCGGTCAAAGGCGGCAAGGGAGGCGAGGGACGCGGCGCGGGAGGCTGGAAAGTATCCCGTTCTCGCCCGCCAGCTTGCCAAAGTCGAGGCCATGGTTTTGGAGGCAAAGGAAGCTGGCCGGGACTTCTTCGCTGTTGGACAAGCCGAGCAAACGCTTGTCTGGCGAGAGGGCGACATTTGGTGCCGTGCGCGCCCAGACTGGATTAGTAATGGCCATCGGATGCTTGACTACAAGACAACCACCAACGCCGAGCCGGGCTATCTGTGCGAGCGTGTTCTGGTTCAAATGGGATATGACGTGCAAGCGGCGTTTTATGCGCGCGGCTATGAGGCAGTTCATCGGGGGGAGATCGCTGATCTTGTGTTTTTATTTCAGGAAACCGAGCCGCCGTTCGCGTGTTCGCTTGTTAGCATGAGTGCTGCAATGTGGGGCATTGCTCAGAAGAAGGTTGAGCGTGCCATCGCCATCTGGACCAAGTGCATGAGCGAGAACCGCTGGCCGGCCTACAACCAGCATATTCACTACGCGGAGCCGACGCCTTGGCAGTTGGCTCAGGCCGAGACGGCTGACGCCATTAGCAAGGATGCAGACGAATGACCTTCATGTTTCGCCCGGCCTCGCGCGAGGGCGTTGGCTTGCTGATCGGCTTGATCGGCCCATCAGGCTCGGGCAAGACCTACTCCGCCATGCGCCTCGCCAAGGGCATCGCCGGGGACAAGCCATTTGCCGTCATCGACACCGAGGCCGGCCGGGCCAAACACTACTCGGACGCCTTCCGGTTCGATCATGGCGATATGAAGCCGCCGTTCCATCCCGCCGCCTACGCTGACGCCATCCACGCCGCTGACGCCGCCGGCTACCCGGCCATCGTCGTTGACAGCATGAGCCACGAGCACGCTGGCGAGGGCGGGCTGCTTGACATGCACGAGGCCGAGCTTGAGCGCATGGCTGGCGACAACTGGCAGAAACGTGAGGCCGTCAAGGTGGCTGCCTGGATCAAGCCCAAGATGGCCCACAAGGCCATGGTTCAGAAGCTACTTCAAATCCGCGCACACTTGATCCTGTGCTTCCGCGCCGAGGAGAAAATCAAGATGGAGCGCGTTGACGGGAAGATGAAGATCATCCCGCTTGGCTGGGTGCCCATATGCGAGAAGTCGTTGCCCTATGAGCTAACGGCCAGCTTGCTTTTGACCCCTGACGCGCCAGGGGCGCCAAAGCCCATCAAGCTGCAAGAACAGCACCGGGCACTATTCCCGCTTGACCGACCCATTGGCGAGACCGCCGGCCATCACATTGCGGAATGGGCGTCTGGCGCACCATCGGTCGCCACCATCGAGGCGGAGAAGAAAACGATCGCCGCGACCGTCGCCAGGATGGTCAAGGCATTCGCGGTCCTGGGCGTCGGGGAAGATGTCTTGGCCGAGCACGTCGGTCGCAAAGACTTGGCTGACCTGGACGACGAGGAGGTTGTCAAGTTGCGCGAGTTTTATGCAGCCAAGAAGGCGGCCGCTGAGGGCGAGGAGATTTAGACATGACCGCCACCTTCGTTCTGATCTACAGCCTCGCCTGGGGCTGGCTCAGCTTCCCCGCCCCGTCCGCCTACTTCGTCAGCCACGAGGCGTGCAAGGCCGCGCTCAACGGCCTCGTCGCCGCCCACGGGGAGCGCATCACCGGCGCCTGCTACGCGACTGGGGTGAGGCCGTGACCAAGGACACCCGCAGCGCCATTCTCGCTTGGCACTTTGTCGGCAATCGCCTGCGTGATGGGCGTCTCGTTCCACCGGACGGCGTAACTCTCGAACACGACGGGCCTTTGGCGCTGTGCCAGACCGGCCTACATGCGTCGCGGCGCCTGATCGACGCTTTGCAGTATGCGCCAGGCAACACGATTTGCCGCGTGAGACTTAGTGGGCAGCGGCTGAACGCCAGGGACAAGATGGTGGCAGCCCGGCGCACGATCTTGTGGCGGATCGACGCCGCCGACATGCTGGCCAAGTTTGCAAGGTTGTGCGCGCTCGACGTAATACATCTATGGACCCCGCCGCCGACTTTGCGCGAGTGGCTGGAAACGAGTAATCCAAGACTGCGGGCCCGCGTCCAGGCTGTCGCCGAGCGCCGCGCCATGAACGCTGCCGCCGGAGAAGTTGACGCCTGGGACGCTTCCAGGGCCGCCAAGTATGCTGCCTGGGCCGCTGCCGCGCGGCGAGTACCAATCTGACCGTCCAGCCATTGGCCTGTGGGACCACAACGGCGATCCCGTGCCGATCCAGACCCAGGTCATATCCCGCTTCTGGGCCGACGCTGATCAATCCATTCGTCTACTCAAGTTCACGTTCATCTGCGATGGCCTGCCGGCGAACGGCGAGCGGTGGTACAAGCTCAGGCGCGGGAACCCAAGATGGGCGTCGCTTCGGGCCGACTTTCAGGACACCCCGATGTCCTTGAACGACACCGCCATGATCGAGACGCGAAGCACGATCGTCCTGAACCAAAGACTTTATGACCGCCCGGCCGATGACCGTCCTGGCTTCCGCGCCGTCGAG
>VGIE01000416.1 GCA_016867955.1 Betaproteobacteria bacterium | reverse complement strand
GCGCGGGCGGCAGCCTCATGACTATGCTGCCCCCTCCCGGAATGGTCATGTTGCGCCTGTAGCTGTAACCCTGCCGCCGGATCGTTTCAAGACTGCCGAGAAGGTATTCAGGTCTGACGTGATGCCTGGTCTCCGGTTCCCGGAAGTTGATCATGCGACAGGTCTTCAACGCATCGCGGTCCGGCAGCATGCTCAGCAGCATCCATCCATAGCTCGAATAGGTGAGAGGCATCATCGAGCCGGCTGCCAGTCGGTTCATCGAATGCTTCGAATCGATTACCTGATGCCACTGTACGAAGATGTCGTTCTGCGTGGCGACGCCGATGGTCTTACCTGTTGCAGAACACAATTCTTCCATCAGGCTCCGTACCGGCCCGCTCCCGCAAAACGGGCCGTATGCCGATTGCCGAAGCCAGCTACCCAGGCCAAAGACTCGGGGGGTGGGCAGGTAATGTCGCTCCGAGCGCATATAGCTGACATAGCCCAGCTGGATGAGACTCCGCAGGAGGAAATTGGTGCTGGACTGCGGGTAGCCCAGCAGCGCGATGATTTCCCGTTGTCGCAATGCGCGGCGCTCATGCGCGAAGAGCTCGATCAACTCCAGGGCGCGCACTGCCGACTTCACCGGCCGGCTTGTGCCGGCCAGGCCCGGCAACTGCAATCCTCTGTGGACAGGCATTCAAGTGTTCCCGGACATCCGCCGCGACCCGTCACAGGTCATCGGAATTTATTGCATATGCAGAATATCATGCAGCTAGTATGTCCGCTAATCGACGTTACGTGTGGGGGACAGGTGGCTTCGAACGAATCACTGCAGCTGGAGCTGGCGGCCGTTGCCAGGCGGCTTGGCAGGATGGAAGACCGCGAGAATATTGTCGACGTCGTCTATCGTTACCACCATTGCCTGGGCGCGCTGGATCGCGCGGCATGGCTTGACTGCTTTGCGCCCGATGGAATCTTCCAGTCGGCCAGGTCCGACGGAACCGTGATTTTCAGCATGAACGGACGCCTGGAACTTGCCCGCTGGTATGACGAGCGGCTGCCTGCATGGCCCAGAGGCAGCGAAGGACATGCGCTGGTCAATCCCAGGATCGTGCGGCAGGACGCCGGCAACGCCGAGGTCCACAGTTTCTTCATCACGCTCCAGATCAAGGACGGCGGACTGGGTTTTCGCTCCTACGGTGATTACCTCGATCACCTCGCCAAATCCGATGACGGGAAGTGGCGGATAACGCACAAGCGCGCCGTGACGCGGATGACGAACGCTGCGGCAAGCAGGGTTGTCCCCCCCGCGCCCGGGGGGCGGCCGCAGGCCTGAAGGTCGGCTGCACGAAGTCAACCCGATATTTCTGCGAAACGACTCTTACTGGAGAAAATCATGATCGTGCTCGATGGCGATGGCCACATGGTGGAGCCGCTGGAGGTCTGGACCCGCTATGTTGACCCCAAGTGCAGGGACCGCATCAGGGTGACCTACGACAGGGACGGATGGATGGAGAAGGTTTTCATCGGCGACCTGCTGATCCGTGACGCGACGGCGCCACGATCATGGGGCATGGGCGATGCCCTGTACCCCGGTGGCCTGAAAGAGGGGAAGGTCAAGTATCGCCATTTCGAGGAAGCCCATCCGGGCGGGTTTCACGGCAAGGACAGGCTGGCTGTTCACGATGCCGAGGATATCGTTGCAGCGGTCATCTTCCCCAGCGTCGGCATGTACCTGAGCTCCGTGACGGACCGTCAACTGGCAGTAGCCTCGGCGCGGGCCATCAACGACTGGGCCGGGCAGGCCTATGCGGCAGTGGCGCCGAAGGAACTACTCATGGTGGCATCACTGCCGAGCCACTTCCCGGAGGAATCGGCGGCGGAGCTTCGCCGGACGGTGAAGGAATACGGCTTTGTGGCCGGCACTGTTCGTCCGACGCCGTTCCTGGATGGACGCCTGCTCAGTGATCCTGGCTATGAGGTACTCTGGTCCGCGGCCGAGGAGCTTGGCGTGCCGGTCTGCATCCACAATTCCAATCTTGATTACGGCGTCAAGCAAGCGGGTGCCGACCGCACGCGCACCTGGGGCATCCGCCACGCCATCGTTCACCCCATGGAGGGTATGCTGGCATTCTCGTCGTTATATGAGGCGGGCGTGTTCGAGCGGCACCCGCAGTTGCGCATCGGCTTCATGGAGGCGAGCTGCGGGTGGGCGCCGTTCTGGGTGGAGCGCCTGCACGAGGATTGTGAAGGGCTCGCGCACCTGACGGGCCTGCGACACAAGCGCTCCGTGGAAGAGGTATTTACCACCCAGTGCGTTGTCGGGTGCGAAGGCGACGAGCGCATGGCCCCAATCGTGCAGCAATTGCTGGGACTACAGTCCGTGGTCTGGGCAAGCGATTTTCCGCACTTTGATACCGAGCCCCCATTCAGCCGGGACATGCGGGAGCGCAACGACATGACCCCCGAGCAAAAGGCCGCGTGCCTGTACAGGTCCTCGGCTGATTTCTACCGGCTCGATCTGGATTCCATCCTGCAGGCGAACGCGGCTCGCCGGGGGATCGCGGTGCCGGTGGCTGCCTGATCGGCGTGAACACGCAGTCCGCGGCGACGCTTCGGTTCAGAAGATGCAAGTGAAGGAGTATGAAAAGATGCCTGGTCGGATCATCACCTCGATAAACTCGGCGACGGTGTCCGCGATGCCTGCGTTTGCGGTCCCGCTCCAGGCTCAGGAGTTTCCGAACCGCCCCATACGCATTGCGACCGCAGACTCTGCGGGCACTTTCCCCGACACTGTCGCCCGCAGCATCGGGCCGGAAGTGACCGCCAGCAGGATTCTTGAGCCGGCGAAATTGATCGGCTCGATCGCCGCCAGTTCAAGCATGCAGCCGCAGTAAGCGCGCCATGGCAGGCTTGTCGCCGCTGCAGAAC
>VGIE01000415.1 GCA_016867955.1 Betaproteobacteria bacterium | reverse complement strand
TCGGCACTGGCCGTGCGGAACTGCGGGATGGCGCGCGTCCACTCCTCCAGGAACACGCGGATCTCCAGCCGAGCCAGGTGCGATCCGATGCAGCGGTGCACGCCGGCACCGAATACCAGGTGCGGGCTCATCGGGCGGCCGAAATCAACGCGGAACGGGTCGTCGATTTTTTCTTCGTCCAGACCGTAGAGCTGCGGCTGGAAGATCAGGTGGTCGCCTGCCTTGAACTGGATGCCCTTGTACTCGAAGTCATGCGTTGCAGCCCTTTCCATCCCAGCCACGCCGTGCACGCGCATCAGTTCCTCCACCGCCTGCGGCAACAGGCCGGGCTCGTTGACGATGCGCGCATACTGCTCCGGGTGATGCCCGAGGTAATCCATGATGAACGAGAGCATCGCAGCCACGGTATCGAGGCCTCCGAGGAAAAGCAGGGTCACCATGCCGAGCTTTTCTGCCGCCGAGATGGGCCGTCCGAAAACCTGCGCCCTGACAACCGCGCTGACGATGTCGTCGCCGGGGTTCGCTTCGCGTTCAGCGACGTAGCGCTTGAGGTGTTCGCCCAGCGCCGCCAGCGACGCATTGCGCTCGGCCAGGTCCGGCTTCTTGGTAAAACCGTCCACGTACTCCAGCAGCGTCGCCCGGTCCGACAGCGGCGCATTGGCCATTTTCAGGAAGATGTTCACCGGGAAGCGGCGCCCGATCTCCTTGAAGAACTCGCACTGTCCGCGCGGCCGCACCTCGGCAATCAGCGCGCGCGCCAGTTCCCTGATCTCGGTCTCGCGCGCCTGCACGGCACGCGGCGAGAAGAACGGATTGATGATGGCGCGGAATTGCGTGTGCTCGGGCGGGTCGTAGCGGTTGGGGTTGGTGCGCGGTTCGCGCACCATCGCCGGGCAGTATTTCGGGTCGCTGGAAAAGAGATCGATCCTGCGCAGCATGTCGAGCGCGTCCTCCGCGCGGGCCACGATCCAGTGGCCGCCGTTACGCGGCGTGTAGAAGATGCGCGGCGCGGTGCGGTACAGGCCGTGCGCCTGGCGGTGCGGGCAACGCTGCATCTCGGGCGCGCGCATGCGGTCGAAGTCGAAGACCAGCTCGCTGGGAATATGGGCGGGGATGCTGAGTTCGGCTTGCAAGACGTCGTCTCCTCGATGCGGGTGGGCGGCACGGGTCGGCGGGAACGGCATGAAGACAAGGGGCTGGCAGTGCGTTGCGGCAGGGGCGGGCAGAGTATACGTGCGGACCGTTCATGGTGAAAATCGGCCGGGGGCCGGTCCGCCATCCTGTCCTGTGGCAGTATCCGTCGGGCGCCGGGAACGCAGGCCGGCAAACCCGCTGGCATCGCAGGAGTGCACATGAAAGCCGTTGGATTCAGGAAGCCGCTGCCCGTCACCGATCCCGATTCGCTGCTCGACTTCGAGCTGCCCGATCCGGTGCCGGCGGGCCGCGACCTGCTGGTCGCCGTGAAGGCGGTATCGGTGAATCCCGTCGACACCAAGACGCGCGCCGGGCTGCGGCCGGGCACCGGCGACCCGACCATCCTCGGCTACGACGCCGCAGGGGTCGTGCGGGCCACCGGCCCCGACGCCAAGCAGTTCAAGCCGGGCGACGAAGTCTGGTACTCCGGCTCGGGCCAGCGCCCTGGCACCAATGCCCAGCTGCACCTGGTCGATGAACGCCTGGTTGGCCGCAAGCCCGCGTCGCTCGGCTTCGCGCAGGCTGCGGCCCTGCCCCTTACCACCATCACCGCATGGGAGCTGCTCTTCGATCGCCTGGGCGTGGTGCGCGGCAAGGCTGCAACCGACGAGACCCTGCTCATGATCGGCGCGGCCGGCGGTGTTGGTTCCATCCTCACCCAGCTGGCCTGCCGGCTCACCGGCATGACTGTCATCGGCACCGCCTCGCGCAAGGAAACCGCCGACTGGGTCCGTTCGCTGGGTGCGCACCACGTCATCGACCACGGCAAGCCGCTCAGCGCCGAAATGCGGCGCATCGGCATTCCACACGCCAGCCATGTGGCGGGACTTACCCAGTCGGACGCCCACTTCAAGGAGATCGTGCAGGTGCTGGCCCCGCAGGGCCGCTTCGGGCTGATCGATGCACTGCCGACGGCCAACATCATGCTGCTCAAGGAGAAGAGTATCTCCCTGCACTGGGAGATGATGTTCACGCGCTCGCAGTTCCTCACGCCGGACATGCCCGCGCAGAGCCGGCTGCTGACCGAAGTGGCCCACCTGGTCGATGCCGGCGCGATCCGCACCACGCTCGGCGACAATTTCGGCTCCATCAATGCCGCCAACCTGAAGCGCGCGCATGCCCTCATCGAGAGCGGCAAGGCACGCGGCAAGATCGTGCTTGAGGGGTTCTGATCCGCGGCTTTGTCTGCGGTCATCTCCGAAAAGTGCATTTCAACGCGCAGCATTAATCTTAAGGAGGGGTGGGCCTTGTACGGCGGATTAGAATGGCCGCATGGAGTTGGAGGAAATCCCCATGCTAAGTCCGGCCTGCATCGCCGGCGCCGCGCGTGCTCTCGGCGTGGCGCTGCTTGCCGGCAGCGTATTGGCGCTTGGCGCGGGGCCGGCCGCGGCGCAACCGTATCCGGCCCGCCCGCTGCGCTACATCGTCCCCTATGGCCCCGGCGCCACGCTCGACATCGTTGCGCGCACCATGGCGCCGGAGATGGGCCGCGCGCTGGGCCAGCCGATGGTGGTCGAGAACAAGCCGGGGGCCGATGCCATCATCGGCCTGGAGCATGTCGCCAAACAGTCGCCTGCCGACGGCTACACCGTGACCATCGCCGCCGTGGCGGGCCTGGCCACTTTGCCGCTCACCGCGAAGAGCCTGCGCTTCGATCCGCTGAAGGACCTGCCGCCCGTCATCGGCATGGTGGAAGGCGCCTACATCTTCGGCTCGTCGGCCAA
>VGIE01000414.1 GCA_016867955.1 Betaproteobacteria bacterium | reverse complement strand
TGCGCTCCGGTCCCGCCACGGCGTAGATGCGCCCGCGGTGGTCCACGCGGTCCAGCTTCTCGTATACCTCGCGCGGCTGCTTCGGCCAATAGTCGATGGGCTGCCAGGCGTTCTCATGGATGAACTGCTGGAAGTCTTCCACCTTCGGCCAGGTCTTCTGGAAGCGCTCGGCCCACATCGGGTTGATGACGACGACCACCTCGCCGCGCGTGCGCGTCGGCTGGTAGAGGTTGCCCATCGGCGTGGCGATGCTCTTGGCGATCAGCCACGCCAGCTGCCGGTCGTCCGACGTGTTGGAGTCCACGTGGGACGAGGTGCCCATGCCGGCGTGCACGGTGACCACGTCCTGCGCGCGCTTGAATCCCTTGCGCTCGGCCAGCGTCGACCAGTCTGAGCGCTCCTCCCATTCGCCGAAACACAGCCCGGAGACCCGCGCCGGCTGGCCATGCACCGAGCGCGTGTTGATGCCCGCGCGCATGCCGCCGATGTTGCGCAGGCACAGCTGCAGCGCACGACCCAGCGTCACCGAGCCGTGGCCGGCCGCCCCGCCCAGGCAGCTCGCCCGGCAGTCGATGCCAAGGTCGTCGCGCGAGGGTCCGTTGACGATCATGGTGGTCACCACCGGGGCTGTCGTCGCGGCAAGGCCAAAGGCGTTGTAGCCCGGCTCGTCCATAGCCGCGATTGCGGCGATCAGCAGAGGCAGGTGCTCGGGGGCGCAGCCGGCCATCACGGCGTTGATGGCGATCAGTTCCACCGTGGCGGCATTGCCCTTTGGCGCCATGCGCGGTGCGACGACATGATCCGCAGCCAGCGGCGTGCCCGCCAGCATGGCAGCCACGCGTGCATCGGTGGGCGGGATTAGTGGCAGTCCGTCGCCCCATTTCTGTTCCAGCGACAGCTTGAGCAGGGCGTACGGGTCGTCATCGACGCTGAGCGTCGGCGCCCAGGCCGGAGCGTTCACCGCTCGGCCCCGATCACTTCCAGGAAGCGCGGAAAGTACTCGCGCGCCAGTTCCCTGATCTCTTTTTCCGGCAGCCCCTCCAGCGGGTACGGGAACACCAACTGGCGCATGTTGGAATGACCCTCCACCTCGGCGACACGCGTGCCCAGGTCGGCGAACTGCTGCGTCACCGCCAGCACCACCGGCTTGGCCTTGTCCTCCACGATGGCCGTGTCACGCACGGCCCACAAGGTGCACGACCCTCAATTGGCGAGGCCGACCACCGCGCAATCGACCGAGCTCGCCCAGGCATCAACGATGTCCTTAGTGTGCTGACCCTCGGTGCCAGTGTGTTCGCGCACTTCCAGCGGCACCGGAATGGCGCCCTCGGCGCGGAGCAGCTTCGACCATTCCTCGGTGACGATCGGCCAGGACTGCCAGTAGGAATCGCCGCGCAGGCCAATACGCAGCGACTTGATCGGCTTGTTGAGGGATACCGCCGGCACGTCGTTTTTCGGGCGCGGCGCGGCAACGGGGTTGCGGATGCTGATCTGGGTCATGGGAGACTCCTCGTTTGCACTGCGTTTCGAGCCCGAATTGTAACTTCCGGCTCTAGGGTCTGTTCACATTCATCGCGCGAGTCGCCTTGCAGCCCAAAGCGGATAGATGCCAGGCGCGAGGCCGCAGCCACGGCGGTACCATGGCGAGCGCCGAGCAACGAGCGGACGCCGCTCTGCGCTGCAACCCTCCGGGACGGGGGTCATTTGACCCCGATCCGTCGTTGTTCGTCGCTTGCAGGCACCCGGCCTGCCGCCCTCCTCTCGCCTGGTCTTGGGCTCAAATGGCCTCCGCCGCGATCGCGTGCTGAACGTGAACAGACCCTAGGCCCAGGCGATCGGGAGCGCCAGCGGCGACCAGACGTGCCCGCTCCGCGTTTCGATGTCCTCGTCGGCGTCGATTCGGAATGCCGGGATCTGTCGGACCCACTCCTCCAGAAAGACCTTGACCTCGGCGCGCGCTAGGTGGGAGCCGACGCAGCGATGCGGTCCTGAGCCGAATCCAAGATGGGGGCTTATCGGGCGGTGGAAATCCACCTTCATCGGGTCATCCACCAGGCGCTCGTCCAGCCCGTAGAGCTGCGTCATGAAGTAGATCCCGTCCATCTTGCGGAAGCGTATGCCCAGGAACTCGGTGTCGGCACGCACGCCGCGCTGGAACGAGGCCACGCTGTGCGTGCGCACGAGTTCCTCGACCGCGGCGGGGATGAGTCGGGGATTGTCGACCAGTTGCCGGTAATGGCCCGGATTTCGCCCGAGGAACAGCATGATGAATCCCAGCGTCGAGGTCACGGTATCCAGGCCGCCAAGGAACAGCAGCATGCCCATGGCGTGCGTTTCCTCGTCGGTCAGGGGACGATCCTCCACCCTACCCTTCACCAATGCACCCAGCAAGTTGTCGCCGGGATTCGCCCGGCGCTCCTCGACCAGCCCGAACACGTAGTCGGAGAGTTCGCGTCCTGCCGCATCGCGGTCCGCCGGCACTCCGCGCGTCATGCGCTCCACGAGCTCAAGCAGCCACTCGCGCCGGTCTTCGGGCGCGCCGGCAATGTGCAGAAACACCTTCACCGGAAACCGCTTGGCGAAGTCGCGCACGAACTCGCAGCGTCCCTTTGGCGCGAGATCGTCGATCTGCGCCCTGCACAGGGCGCGCAGGTCCGCCTCCATGCCGGCGATCGAGCGCGGCGAGAATGCCGGATTGATGATCTTGCGGTAGGCCGTATGCATGGGCGGGTCCGACTGCACAGGCAGCGACCAGGGCTTACGCATGATGCGATTGAACTGCGGGTCGTTGGAGAAGCGCTCGATGTCGCGAATCATCTCCTGCGCCTCGGTGGCGCCGATCACCACCCAGTGCCCGCCATTGCGCGGCGTGTAGAAGATCGCCGGCAGTCCGTTCCTGCGCATCTCGACCATGTTGGCATAGGGGTCGTGACGCAGGATATCGGCCGCATA
>VGIE01000413.1 GCA_016867955.1 Betaproteobacteria bacterium | reverse complement strand
GGGCGATGCCCAGCAGCGCGCCGGCGGCATCCGACCAGGCGAGCAGGCGCGGCCCCGCGACGGGTGTCGGGGCGACGCGGGTGTAGCAGGCGTTGCGCACCGCGCGCGGCGCGTTGCGCAGTTCCGGGTCGCCGGGCAGTTCGCTCACGAAGCTGTTGTCGAAGGGCAGATCGCGCAGTTCGCGACGTCCGGCATCGGCGGCGAGGAACTCGGGAAGCGCGCTGTTCATGGGACTCCTTGATCGATACATCGCCATGGTACCTGCTTGTCCCCTGCCTATTGAAGCGTTGGGGTCTTTCGCGGCGGGGGGATCGCCGCCCTTGCCACGCGCAGGCGTTGTGCAAGAATGCCATGCAAGGGGAGGGTATTGGGCATGGTTGTGTCCTGCGCTCCCGACAGCCGGTCATACCCGAACAGGAGGATGCCCATGCCATCGCGCGTGAAATCGTGTTTCCTCGTGGGTGCCGCCTTCGCGTCGGCGCTCTGCGCATTCGTGCCAGGCTCTGCGCAGGCCCATCCGGCTGATCGTGCCGCAGACCCCCGGACTGCTGCTCGACAACCTGTCGCGCATCATGGCCGGCGAAATGTCCAAGGATCTCGGCACCGCCATCGTGGTCGAAAACAGGCCCGGCGCCGATGGCGCGGTTGCCTATGACTTTGTCGCCAGGCAGGCCCCCGCGGACGGCTACACCCTGGTGGGGTCGGCGATTTCCAACCTGGCAGTGCTGCCGCTGACCAGCAAGGACCTGCGCTTCGATCCGCTGAAGGATCTGCCGCCATTCATCGTGTATGCCGTCGGCCGCCTCATGCTCGGGTCGTCATCGACACTGCCCTGGAAGAACTTCGCCGAAATGGTCGCCCATGCCAGGGCCAATCCGGGCAGGCTGAACTATGGCTCGGTCAACGCCAACCTGCGCCTGGTCAGCGAGTCCATCATCCGGGAGCTCGGACTCAATATCGTCTACATTCCTTCTTTTGGCGGCGCCGCCTTCCTGCAGGCCCTGTTCGCACCCGATATCCACCTGGGGTTCGTGGGCGAGTCGGGCGCCGAGTCCTACGGGGACAAGTTCCGCGCACTGGAGACCACCGGAACGACGCGACTGGCTTCTCGCCGTGACGTTCCGACCTTCGCGGAACTGGGCTTTGCGCAGGTGCCGGGCCTCTCGGTAACCCTGAACGGGCCGGCCGGCATGCCCAAGGCCGTGGTCGACAGGTTGTACGAATCAAGCGCGCGCGCCCTGCAATAGCCTGCTGTGAGGACGCAGATCACCCGTCTCTACATGGAGATTGTCAATCAGCCGCCTGAACTTGCCGTGAAATCCCTCGCCGACGAAGCGCGCATGTTCGCCGGTGTGGCCAAGGCCATCGGCCTGCAGCCGCAGTAGGAGGCCCTGCGGGGCATGACAACGGCCGGCGCTCAGCGTTTCAGCCGCGTCGACGGGCGCACCAGCGAGAGCGCCAGCCCGATGCTGATGACGATGAGCCCGGTCCATTGCAGCGCGTTGGGAAATTCACCCAGGATGGGAATCGCGGTGAGCACGGAGAGCGCGGGCACCAGCGCGCCGAACAGGACGGCGAGGGCGGGCCCGAGGATTTCCACGGTCTTGACGAACAGCACGAGACTGGCGCATCCGGCGAGCGCGCCCTGGACGAGGAGCTGCAGAAGGATGTGCCCTGCGCCTGCGCGCTGCCAGCCGCCGAGGTCGGCAAAGGCGAGGTAGAGGGGAATGAAGGTGGCGGCCGACAGCACGGCGACCGCGGCCGAGGCGCGCATCGCGTTCACGCGCCAGCGGCGCAGCAACGTGCTGAAGGCGGCCCAGAGGATGCCGGCACCGATGAACATCAGGTCGCCGGCCAGCATCTGCCAGCCGCTGCCGTGCAGCAGGCCGTCGCCGCCCAGCGCGCCCAGCCCGGCGAGAATCATCAGGATGCCAAGCCAGCGGTTGCGGTCCGGGTGGTCACGGAAGAAGATTGCGGCGAGGACCAGGCCGGCCAGCGCGATGGTGGCCGGCGTGATCACCGCGCCGTGGGCGAGCGGGGCAAAGCGCAGGCCGGCGAACAGCAGCAGACTGAAGGCGGGGCCGGCGCAGGCGGTGAGGATCAGCGCGCGGCGCCAGCCGAGGTCGCCCAGCCGAACGAAGCCCATGCCGGCAAACACCGGCGCGAGCAGCAAGGATGCGACGCCAAAGCGCATGGCCGTCAGGTCGTAGGGCGTCAGTCCGTGCAGCACCCCGTAGCGTGCGCTCGCGGTATAGATCGCGCCGAAGCTCGACATCAGCACGCCGTAGGTGAGGCCGATGGCGTAGTCGCGCGTGGAGAGCCTGCGGCCGCCGCGATCCCGGCCGCTGCCGGCAGGCGGGGCGGCGTTCAGGGGATGTTCCCGTCGGGCGCGGCGCGCGGATGCATCATGAGACGCGCCGCTGGCCGCGCGGATTGCGCAGCCACAGCGCAAATGCGGCGGCGGTGATGGCGATGGCCAGCGCGAAATAGCTGCGCAGCCCGAAGGCGGGCCCGATCACGCCGGCGAGGAATGGCGCCATCCCCATGCCGATCATCTGGAACGAGGATGCGTAGGAGATCGCGCGCCCGTCCATGCCCGCCGGCGCGAGGTCCTTGATGGCGCGAAACAGCGCCGGCTGCATCGTGGCGACGCTGAGGCCGAAGGCGACTCGCAACAACAGCAGTGCGAGCGGCGTGTCGATGAGCAGCAGCGGCAGGTGGGTGAGGGCGGCGGCGGCCGTGGTGAAGGCCAGCACGCGCGAGGCGCCCAGGCGGTCGAGCAGCCGCCCACCGACGAAGAGGGCGGCGATGCTGGAGACGGCGAGCGCCACCGCCATGGCGCCGACCCAGAACTCCTCGGAACGGCCGGCCGCCGCCGCCGGATCGGCCTCGATCAACTGCAGCGTGAAGATGCTGATGACCGGGATGTTGCCGTGGAACAGCATGCTGTACACGAA
>VGIE01000412.1 GCA_016867955.1 Betaproteobacteria bacterium | reverse complement strand
TGCCGTCGCGGTCGATGGTCTCGGCCTCGATGTAGCGGATCTTGACCCTGCTGCGCGTGTGGATGCCGGCATGCGTCAGGGCCTCGATCAGCGACTTGTAGGACTCGGTCAGGCCGACGTACTTGCCGACCATGGCGATCGTGACTTCGTGCTGCGGGTTCTCCAGCGCGAACACCAGCTTGTCCCAGGACGAGAGGTCAGCCGGACGCGCCAGCACGCCCAGCTTGTGGCAGATGATTTCGTCCAGCATCTGCTGGTGCAGCATGCTCGGAATCTTGTAGATGGAATCCACGTCCCAGACCGAGATCACCGCCTCGCCCTGTACGTTGGTGAAGAGGGATATCTTGCGGCGCTCCTCTTCGGGCAAGGGCGCATCCGTGCGGCACAGCAGCACGTCGGGCTGTATGCCGATCTCGCGCAGCTCCTTCACCGAGTGCTGGGTGGGCTTGGTCTTGATCTCTCCGGCGGACTTGATATACGGTACCAGGGTCAGGTGGATGTAGCAGGTGTTGTTGCGGCCCAGTTCCATGCCCATCTGCCGGATCGCCTCGAGGAACGGAAGCGATTCGATGTCACCCACCGTGCCGCCGATCTCGACGATGGCAACGTCCGCGCTTGCGGCGCCCCGGGCGATGAACGACTTGATCTCGTCGGTAATGTGCGGGATGACCTGGACGGTGCGACCGAGGTAGTCGCCGCGGCGCTCCTTCTTGATCACCGACTCGTAGATCTGGCCGGTGGTGAAGTTGTTGGCCTTGGTCATGCGGGCGGACTGGAACCGCTCGTAATGGCCCAGGTCGAGGTCGGTTTCGGCGCCATCCTCGGTCACGAATACCTCGCCGTGCTGAAACGGGCTCATGGTGCCCGGATCGACGTTGATGTATGGGTCAAGCTTGAGGAGGGTGACTTTGATGCCCCGCGATTCAAGGATCGCGGCGAGGGAGGCGGCGGCCATCCCCTTTCCCAGAGAGGAAACTACGCCGCCCGATACGAACACATATTTTGTCATCGAATTACATGGGGATCGGATGGGGGATGTTACCGCAAAAGAGCGCTTCGCTCAATAAAAGCGACGCCATTGCCGCGGAATATTCGGCGGGGGCACGCCGGAGGAATGCACTAGAATTCCGCGCAACGCACATGGACGAATTGCAATGAAGACTGTCTACGCCAGCGAAGCGCTGCTCCCTGAGGGTTGGGCACGCGATGTACAGATCACCATTGACGACAGCGGCTCGATTCATTCCGTCGAACCCGGGCGCAGGAAGGCCGACGCCGAGGACGCCGGTGGTCCGGTCGTGCCCGGCATGGCCAACGTCCACTCGCATGCGTTCCAGCGCGCCATGGCGGGACTCGCCGAGCGGATGGGCTCGCCCGAGGACAGCTTCTGGACCTGGCGCGAACTCATGTACGGGTTCCAGAAGCAGTTGGGTCCTGATCAGGCCCAGGCCATCGCCGCGCAGGTCTACATGGAAATGCTGCAGCATGGCTATACCGCGGTGGCGGAATTCCATTACCTGCACAATACTCCCGACGGCAAGCCCTTCGCGCAGCCGGCCGAGATGGGTCTCGCCCACCTGCGCGCGGCCGAACTGACCGGCATCGCCATCACGCTGCTGCCCTCGCTCTACGGCTACGGCAACTTCGGCGAAGAACCGATTTCAGCCGCCCAGAAGCGCTTTCGCATCAGCACCGAGGCCCTGCTCGCGATGGTGAGTGGATTGATGGACACCGCGCGCGGAAATCCGGACATCCAAATCGGCGTTGCGCCGCACAGCCTGCGAGCCGTGAGCCCGCCGATGATGAAGGACCTGCTGGCCGGCCTCTCCCGCATGGCCCCCGATGCGCCCATACACATGCATGTGGCCGAGCAGATCAAGGAAGTCAACGACTGCCTGACCTGGAGCGACCAGCGCCCGGCGGAATGGCTGCTGAACAACATGCCCATCGACCGCCGCTGGTGCCTCGTGCACTGCACTCACGTCACGTCCACGGAAGTCGAGCGCCTGGCCGGCAGCGGCGCCATCGTCGGCCTGTGTCCCACCACCGAAGGCAACCTCGGCGATGGCATCTTCCCGTTCATGCGCTTTCGCGACAAGTGTGGCCGCTTCGCCGTCGGCGGGGACAGCCATGTGTCACGCAATCCGGCCGAGGAGTTGCGCTGGGTCGAGTATGGCCAGCGCCTGACCCTGCGCCGCCGCAACGTCGCCGCTTCCCCGGCGCAGCCGTCGGTGGGCACCAATCTCTGGCGCGAAGCCGCTGCCGGCGGCGCACAGGCGCTGGGAAGGAAGATGGGCGGCCTGCGCGCGGGCCTGCGCGCCGATCTGGTGGTCCTGGATGCCGACAGCGTCGACCTGGTCGGACGCAGCGGCGACCGCATCGCCGATACGTTGCTGGTGTGCGCCGGGACGCGACTGGTGCGCCATGTCATGGTCGCCGGCAACTGGATCATCCGCGACGGCCACCACCCCGACGAGGAAGCGATTTCCGGCCGTTATCGGGAGATCGCCCGCGCGCTCGGGCAAAGGCAGGCTGCCGCGTAGGCAGGGAGAGTCACGGGAATACCCAATCGGCCCTCGGGCCAGCTGTCCATGTCGGGCTGGCGTTTGGCTGCATGCCGACCGCCATCCCGCTTGCTTCAGCCAGGAACCAGCCTCCGGATCGCGTCTGGCAAGGGGATGGATTTCTCCCGATCCATGTCGATCCACACCGCCTTGGCGCTCCCTTCGGCGCAGAGCGCGCCGGGGTCGCCACTGTGTCGCAGTTCATACAGCGTCATCACGCTGGATCGTCCGGGCTCCGCAAGAAAAAGCCGCACCTCGACCTCGCCCGGGTAGCGCATGGGCTTGAAGAAGGTGCAACTGGCATTGACCACGACCGGGCCACAGCGGGGCGGCAGCGCCGGTCCGTTGTCGTTGACGCCAAGGCTGTCATACCAGTGCGTACGGATTTCTTCCATATAGC
>VGIE01000411.1 GCA_016867955.1 Betaproteobacteria bacterium | reverse complement strand
TGTTCGCCAACTACCTCACCCTCGGACTGGCATCGATCGTCTATCTCTGGGCCACCCGGGACCTGCGAACCTCCGGTGCAGTTGCAGCGGGCGCGATACTCGTCGGTGCCGGCGCCCTGTCCGGCACACGCGCGCTGTTGCTGTTCGCCGCCTGGTTCTTGGCACTCGGGCTCGCATGGGCGCTGCGCAGGCGGCACGCCGAATGGCGCCGGCTTTCGATGGCCAGTGTCAGCATCGGGCTCGCAACCTATGCCGCCATCGCCTGTGCCGCATGGATTGGCAGCGTCGGGAGCCCTGACACGGCACCGCCGGGACCACTCTCCCGGACACTGGCTGGCGCCGGCCTCGAGGGGGAACCCCGCTGGCAGGCATGGTCGCTGGCAATGGGCATCTTCCTGGATTTCCCGATCATGGGCAGTGGCTGGGGCGCGTTCGCGGGAGCGGCATTCGACGCCGGCATCACGCCCGGCATGACCCGTTATGGCGAGGTCTGAACTCGGCCCACAACATCCTGCTGCAGCTGCTGGCCGAAACGGGGTTGGTCGGAACACTGATTGCCCTGGGCGCGCTCTTGGCATGGGCTTGGCGTCCGGGCTGGAGCACGAATGCAGACAACCCGGAACCAGCGTGGGTCCTCGCCGTCGTCGGCACGCAATTGATTCACTCGTTGGTCGAATTCCCGCTCCGGAGCGCGCATTTCCTGGGGCTGACCGCGTTGATCATGGGTACTGGTATCGCGACGCCTCTTCGAGCGGCACCAGGTCGAGGAGGCAGCCGATGGGCGCTTCCGGCACTTGTCATGATGTGCGTTGCCCTTGCAACGGGCCTTGCCCTCAGTCTGCGCGATTATGTGCTGCTCAATGTCACACAGGTGACGGGAACGTCCACCACTCTCGCATCGAGGGGCGACGCGCAACGCGACGCGAAGACCATCGGCGCACTCGCCCAAGGAATATTTGCACCCGTTGCCGAGACCCGCATCGTCCTCGGCTACCCGCTCGAGCAGCCTGCGGACCCGGAAATCATTGCCATGAGCGCACGGGTCATGCGCTACTGGCCAAGCAGCGCGGTCGCCGTCAGGCGAGCGCTGCTGCTGGCCCAGGCAGGCAAGCCCGAGGAGGCCGGCAAGCTGATCGACCGGGCCGTGCGCGCCTTCCCGACGCGGTGTTCGGCCATGCGTGCCACGCTGGAACGCGCCCGCCTGGCGAATCCCGCAGCAATCGAACAGCTGCTAACAAGGCTCGCGAGGAATCAGGGCATTGATTGCAGTTAGCGGCTCGTCCTCGCGGTCTGCCCGCTCTCCAGCGCGCACCTGCAGGCTATCCGATCAGCAGCATCAGCTCGGCACGCTCCAGCGCCTCTGGCGTCCCCAGCAGCACAACCACATCGCCTTCGAGGAAAACGATGTCGTCCGGCGGCTGAGTCAGCCGCAGTTCGCGCCGTCGCAAGGTGCTGACGCTGACGCCAAACTCCTTCAATTGCAGTTCCGCCGGCGACTTCCCGATGGCAATCGCCCCTGGCGACAACACCACTGATCGCAGCCGCGGCCCGCGGGCTTCCTCCGTGGAGTCGGCCTCGTCGGTCTCGCCATGGAAAAAACCCCGCAGCAACGAATAACGATCATCCCGCACGTCTCTGATGCGGCGGATGACTCGCTTCAGCGGCACCCCCAGCATGACCAGCGCATGCGAAGCCAGCATCAGGCTTGACTCGAAGGTCTCCGGCACCACTTCCGTTGCGCCTGCCACCAGCAATTGCTCCATGTCGGAATCGTCCGTGGTCCGTACGATCACCGGCAGCGTCGGATTGAGCCCATGCACATGGTGCAGGATGCGCAGCGCGGAGGCAGTGTCGGCGAAGGTCACCACCAGCGCACTGGCGCGGGCAATGCCTGCCGCCACCAGCGTGTCCGCATGCGCCGCATCGCCGAAGACCACCGGCTCGCCTGCCGCAGCGGCCACCCGCACCCGTTCGGCGTCCGGGTCCAGCGCAATGAAGCGGATACCCTCCTGCTCCAGCAGATGGGCGAGTCGCTGGCCGGTCCGTCCGTAACCGCAGATCAGCACATGCCGTTCGACGGCAAGGCTCTGGACCGCGACCCGGTGCAGCTCCAGCGACTTGAGCATCCACTCGTTTTTCGACCAGCGCAGCACCAGCTTGTCGCTGGAGTTGAGCACGAACGGCGTTGCCAGCATGGACAGCAGGATTGCCGCGATCACAAGCTGCGAAAAATCCGGTGCGAGCAGTGCCATGTCCTGGGTCAGGACCAGCAGCACCAGCCCGAACTCGCCGGCCTGCGCCAAGCACAACCCGGTCCGCAACGCGGTGCCCGGCGCGCTGCCGAACAACCGCGACAGGCCCGCAACCAGCGCGAACTTGAAGGCGACAGGCAGGACGGTCAGGGCAATCACCAGCAGCACGTGCGCGCCGACCACATTGAGATCGAGTTTCATGCCCACGGTGACGAAGAACAGGCCGAGCAGGATGTCCCGGAATGGCTTGATGTCCTCTTCGACCTGATGCTTGTACTCGGTCTCCGCGATCAGCATGCCCGCGAGAAAGGCGCCCAGTGCAAGCGATAATCCGGCCAGTTCCGTCAACCAGGCGAGCCCGAGCGTGACCAACAGGACGTTGAGCACGAACAGTTCGCGCGAGTGCCGCCGCGCGACGATGTGAAACCAGCCGCGCATGAGCTTCTGGCCCAGAAAGAGCAGGATCACCAGCACCGCAGCCGCCTTCAGCAAAGCCATGCTCAGTTGATAGGGCAGCTCGGTGGCGTCCCCCGCGATTGCCGGTATGACGATCAGCAGCGGAACGACCGCGAGGTCCTGGAACAGCAGCACGCCGACGACCTCGCGCCCGTGCGGCGTATCGAGCTGCCTGCGCTCCATCAGCATCCTGACCACGATGGCAGTGGAGGACATGGCCAGCGCCCCGCCGATGGCGAGGCCCGTCTTCCAGCCGAATCCGCT
>VGIE01000410.1 GCA_016867955.1 Betaproteobacteria bacterium | reverse complement strand
GATGGCTTCGGCGGGGCAGGCGAGAAACGCTTCCTTGCCAAGGCGGAGGAATCCAAGGTCGTCTGCGGCGGTCGCAACCGCGGCACGGGCGGCGTCGAGGATATCCGGCCGGTAGCGCCCCAGTTCTTTCAGGACGCGCCCCGCGCCGAAGGCAAACATGCCGCTATTCCAGTAGACGGATCCTGCAGCGATCATGGCGCGTGCCTGGTCTTCGGTCGGCTTTTCGACAAAGCGCGCGATCTTGAAAGCGCCGGCGCTTCCAGGGAGTGGATCGCCCCGTTCGATGTAACCAAAGCCGCTCTCAGGACGCGTTGCGGCAATGCCGAAGGTGACCAGCATGCCAGAGGCTGCGACATTGGCTGCGCGGCGCACCGCTGCGTTGAATGCATCCGTGCCCTGGATCGCGTGATCCGAGGCGAGCACCAGCAGGATCGGTTCTTCAGATTTGCCGGCCGACTCCGCGCTCAGCGCCGCGATTGCAACCGCGGCAGCCGTGCCGCGGCCCGCTGGTTCAAGCAGGACGCGCGCGGCGACCCCGATTTCAGCGAGTTGGTCATTCACCAGGAAGCGGTGCGCTTCGTTGCAGACCACGATCGGGGTCGTTCCACCGCACGCCTCCTTTGCGCGCAGTGCCGTGTCCTGGAGCAGTGTGCGGCCCGTGACGAGCGGCAGGAACTGCTTGGGCAGCATCTGGCGCGATACCGGCCACAGCCGGCTGCCCGCGCCGCCGCAGAGGATTACGGGAACGACCGTGTTCGGCACTAGCCCTGGCTCCTTTGCAGTTCGATCAGCTTGGCATATTTCATGAAGCTGTTCATGCAGCCGATCGAGATATGCACCAGGCCGGGCAGCCCATCGAGGAAGCCCAGCCGCAGCAGGTAGAACTTGAAGAAGCGCAACAGCGGCGAGAGCGTTAGTTCGGCGAGCCCGGCACGCTGGCCGCGGCGATGGAGCACCGCGGCCGCGAGCGCGGTGTAGCGGTTCTGCTTTTCCAGGTAACGGCCGATGTCTTCGCCCGATTCGTGCAGCAGGTCCCCCTTGAGCGTGCCCGGCGTCACGGCGTAGAGCACCTTCTCGTGCACTTCGTCGTCGCTCCAGCGGGCCTGGCGCCGGTCAAAGAGACGCGGACTCCAATCGGGATAGCCTTCGCCGTGCCGCAGCCAGCGGCCGAGGAATCGATTGCAGCGCGCCATGCGGTAGACCGGCGTTGCAGGCGCTTGCAATGCGCGCACCACGCTCGACGCGAGTTCGGGTGAGACACGCTCGTCGGCGTCGAGGCATAACACCCAATCGTGCGCCGCCTGCTCGACGGCGAACTGCTTCTGGCGGCCGAACCCGAGCCATTCCTTCGTTATGACGCGCGCGCCATAGCGCGTGGCAACTTCCCGGGTGCCGTCATTGCTTCCCGAATCGACTACGACGACCTCATCGGCGAAAGCAACGCTGGCGAGGCACTGCGGTAACTCCGCGGCCGCATCGTGGGTGATCAGGACGACGGAGAGGGCCAAAGGGAGGTTAAAATCGCATGAAAACAAATCGGTATTCTAGCCCACGCCCAGAGGGCGAATATTCACTTGCCGCGCATCCTCTTCATCAAAACTTTCTCTCTCGGTGACGTCGTACACAATTGCCCGGCGGTCACCGATGTCGCGCGCAATGTGCCGGGCGCCGTCATCGACTGGGTTGTTGAAGAGGCCTTCGCCGAGGTCGCCGCCATGCATGCGCAAGTGCGGCGCGTGATTCCGGTAGCGATCCGGCGCTGGCGCGGCTCGCCGCTTGCTCGATCAACCTGGTCCGAACTGGGCGCTTTCCGCTCCACGCTGCGCGGCGAGCGCTATGACGCAGTGATCGACACCCAGGGACTGCTCAAGAGCGCGCTGGTCGCGGCGCAGGCGCTTGGCCGCAAGCATGGATTTGACCGCGCCAGCGCGAGCGAACCGTTTGCTTCACGCTTCTACGATGCCACGCATGCCGTGCCAGGCGACCTGCACGCGGTGGAGCGCAATCGCCGGCTCTCCGCGGCGGCGCTTGGCTACCGCGTTGACGGTGACTGCGACTACGGCCTGCGCGTGGCTACCGTCGGCGCAGCGTCGCCAATGCCCGGGCCTTACGCGGTGTTCTTCACCATGACCAGCCGTGACGACAAGCACTGGCCCGAAGAACACTGGCGCTCGCTCGGCAATGCGCTGGCAGGCAGGGGCCTCATCTTCAAGCTGCCCTGGGGGACGGAGGAGGAGCGGCGCCGCTGCGCACGTATCGCTGCCGCGATTCCAGGCGCCGTCGTGCCGAATCGAATGCCGCTCGCTGAAATCGCGCAATTAGCGCGCAACGCACGCTTCGTGGTCGGCGTGGATACCAGCCTCGCCCATCTCGCCGCCGTGCTCGACATCCCGGTTGCCGGCCTTTACTGCAGTTCGGACCCCGCGCTGACCGGCCTGCATGGCAGCGGTCGATTGTGGAACCTGGGGCAGGCGGGTACGCCGCCCACGGTGCAAGCAGTCGTCAACGCGTTGGGGACGCTCCCCTGATGTGGCGCCTGCTTTACACGGCAGCCATCGTGGCGGCGATGCCGTTCGTACTCGCCAGGCTCTGGTGGCGCGGGCGGCGGGAACCGCTTTATCGCCGGCATGTCGGAGAGCGATTCAGCGAATACCGCGACGCGCCCTCCGTCAAGCCTGTGCTGTGGATACATGCGGTGTCCGTCGGTGAGGCGCGCGCCAGCGCAAACCTGGTACGTGCACTGGCGGCCGCCCACCCGGAATGCGAACTGCTGCTTACCTGCATGACCGCAGCCGGACGCGAGACGCTTGTCGAATTGCATGGCGTTGACGCACACGTCGTCTGGTTGCCTTACGACTACCCAGGCGCCGTGCGCCGTTTCATGGAGCATTTCCGGCCGCGCCTGGCATTGCTCGTGGAGACCGAGATCTGGCCCAACCTGGTCGCGGCCTGCGTTGAATGGGGCGTGCCGA
>VGIE01000409.1 GCA_016867955.1 Betaproteobacteria bacterium | reverse complement strand
GCGACAGCCCCTCCGAATCCACACGCGCGCGCGCCACCTCGAGCATTTCGGCGGAGAGGTCGATGCCGGTGACCGCGATGTCGCGTGGATAGCGTGGCAGCAGCAGCCCGGTGCCGACCCCCACCTCCAGCAGGCGCTCGCCCGCCCGCGTATCAAGCATGCCCACCAGTTTCCGCCGGCCATGCTCCAGCGACCAGCCGAAGACGGTGTCGTACAGGCCTGCGTAGCGGCCGTAGGCGCGGCGGACGGAATCGATGTCCATGTTCAATGCGGGCAGCTGGTCACGGGTCATTGCCTTCGGCGGCGCGCGGCATGGACAACCGCGCACGGATTGACCGGCTGCAATGGCACAATGCACACACCATGTCGGAGATGTCCCTTTTGCTGAGCTGGATCCACTGGGGCCAGCTGATCGCCCAAAAACTGGCCCTTGTCGGAAGCGGGCTCTTTGCGGGCGCCGTATTGTATCGCGCCGCCTTCGCCGGCCCACGCGGTTCTGCGCCGGGGCGGCGCTAAGGCTGTTTCGCGAAACATCGTATGCCGCCGACCGCGCGCTCGCCACGCTGGCCTGTGCCACAGCCCTCGCCGCAGCCACGGCGAGTCTTTCGGGGGCGGGCCTGTTCTGGCTGGTGGCCGCGCTCGCTGAAGGGCTCGCCGGGCTCTACCTCATCACGGAAATCCGCCGAACCCGCCGCCGGTACGCTGGCACAGGCGTGGCTGGCGCGCTGGCAGGACCAGCAGCGCTGGCTCGCCATCTATGCCACCTGGGTACCCTGGCTGCTGGTGTTCCAGATTTGATTGGCTCGACGCTTCGCAACTTCGGGACAGCGACCTGGCAGCCCAGCCGGGCGGGCAAATTCGCGGTATGGAGGCGTGCCGGCCGCGTCTCCCCGCCTGCGGCAGCCAGCTAGCGCAGCCTGGCGTTGGCCAGCAGTTCCTCGGCGTCCACCTTTTCCAGGATGCCCCGGCTGACGGCGGCCTGCGCCGCCTGCGACAGTTTCTGCAGGTAGTTGTCCGGCGTCGGGTACAGCGACTTGAGCTTGGCCTCGTCAAACGCGATCTCGCTGCCCAGGAGAAAGCAGAAGTTGGCGCCCTGCCCTGCGAACTTGTTGCTGCCCTGGTATTCGGACAGCGGCACGTCGATGCTCGGCAGGCGCAGGCCACCCAGCGCATTGCCGTGCACGTCCCGCGCGATGGCATTGTTTGCGAACTGCAGCCGCTCGGCACTGAAGGGCGCCACGCCGTCACGCACCCAGCGGTCGAGCGCGCCTTGCGCGGCATTCAACGCGTAGCGCGACGGGAAGCTCGTGATCTTGTTCACGCAGGTGATCACCAGGGCGGGAAACGGCGTGTCCTTGAAATCACGATCGGCCGTGGTCCGGCCGCGGCTGTCCTGATTGGAGTGCCCTGCGCCGGCGACCTCCCAGAGGCGGAAGCGGGCGTCGTCGGCACGCCGCGCGGCAGCGGTGCCCGGCACGTCGGTTTCCGTATTGACGTTGATCACCGGCACGCCGGCGTCGCGCAGCCGTTGCTGCGGCGCTTCCCGCGCAAACACCGGGGCGCACTGGTTGATGGGCGTCCAGTTGGCGGTGCGCGCGCCGAGCAGGTAGCCGTCGAACACCGGCGCGCCCGTCGGCGTGCGCACCGTCGGCAGCACGGCGTTGATGTAGGTCACCAGGTAATTGGCCGTCTGCGAATAGCCGCTCGCAAAGACGCGCTGGACACGGTAGCCCGCCAGCGGACCGACTGGGCTGCGCAGCACGGCGCCGGCCTGGCTGACGATGTCCCAGGCCAGGCCGTCCTCGCTCTCCTTGAACGACGTCGTCCCGTTGCCCGGCGGCGCGCACAGGTCGGGGCGCGGATTGGGAAAACTGAGCGTCTGGTAGCGCTTGGGCGTGTTCTTCAGGTCGTAATTGGCGGCGATGGTGCGCGCGGCCACCGGCTTGACCATGAGCCCAACGTAGATGTCGCCGCGGCGCAGGTAGTGTTCCATGGAAAGCGCCCCGAACACGTCCTGGTCGTAGCGCGCCGTGGGGTTCAGCAGTTCCACCCACACCGTGCCGCTGAAGCGGGCGGGGTCGGAGGGCATGCGCACGATGAAGCGCGTCACATACTTGACGGTGCCGTCGCGAACCGTGGCGAAGCCCTCGGCATCATGGGCGTAGACGTTGGCGTCCCCTGCCTGCAGGTACTCGCGCTCCACGTATCCGGCCGCCGCGATCTGGTCGGCGCGCGAGCCAAAGGGCTTGGAGCTTGCCGTGACCGCCACCGCGATGACGGTCGGCAACGTGACGAGGCGCGCCTCCGGGGCCGCATGGGCCGGCCCCGCAAGCGACATCACCGCAAACAACGCGAGCCCAGCACTGCATGACGTACGCCGTAACATGGTCCATTTCCTTCGAAAGATGGCTGACCCGGATGATACCTAACCAGACGAGTGCCCGGGACCCGCCCGGTCATGGCCGGCGTCGCGGCCGCGTCGCAGTCAATGCAGTGGCGAGGCACGGCGCGCCGGAACCGGATTTCATCCGCAAGGTGCAGCCGCTGCGCCAGCGTCAATGACACCGTGAGCACGAAACTGCGTAAAATTCGCCCGCCCGGGCGATGCGGGTGTAGTTCAATGGCAGAACGACAGCTTCACATTGGGAAGCTGATACGAGGGTTCGCTTCCGACCCCCGCTAACCCCTCAGATTCTAAGTGAGATTCCCCTTTTCCCGCGTCCCTAGATCACTCTTTGTGGGACGACCTCCTTTACGACCCACTTCTATGTCGCCCACTTCTCAAACTCCTTAGGAAGCAAAGCACGCAGACTATCGACGTTCAGCGAATGAAGATCGTACGTGACATCAAGTTGCTGCAATACGTTGAGGTACCTCCGCATTCCCCCTTTCCCCTTCGTGCCCGCCCCACGCCGAAGCTTATTCGTTTCCGGGTTGAAATAGAACTTCGTCGCAAGCGAAACAGGCGCCGCC
>VGIE01000408.1 GCA_016867955.1 Betaproteobacteria bacterium | reverse complement strand
CGAGATCTACACCAGCCTGCCGCTGCCGGTGGATGCGTCGGCGGAAGCCCACTGCGGCAGCTGCACGGCCTGTATCGATGCCTGCCCGACGGGTGCCATCACCGGCCCCTACCGCGTGGATGCGCGGCGCTGCATTTCCTACCTCACCATCGAGCTGAAGGGATCGATCCCCGAAGACCTGCGGCCACTGATCGGCAACCGCGTGTACGGCTGCGACGACTGCCAGCTCACTTGTCCGTGGAACAGCTTTGCCCAGCGCAGCGCCGAGCCGGACTTCAATGTTCGCAACGGGCTTGATGCAGCAACGCTCACCGAACTCTTCGGCTGGAGCGAGGCGGAGTTCAAGGCGCGCCTCGCCGGCAGCGCCATCTTCAGAATCGGTTACGAGCGCTGGCTGCGCAATATTGCCGTGGCCATGGGCAATGCCGCGAAAGCCACGGGAAAATCAGCGGACAATGCGGTGGACGATGACTGCGCAGCCGGCATGGTGCGCGCGCTGGAGGCGCGGAGAGAACATCCATCGGCGCTGGTGCGTGAGCATGTGCATTGGGCACTGGCGCAGCATACAAAGTGGCGGGCAGCGGTAAAGTGCTGCGGTGACGCCGGAAACGCTTGACGTGACCTACGAAGGCAGCTGAGACATGAAGCTGAAGCAGATCAAGATCGAATTCCAACCGGTGCAGGATCGGCTCGTCATGCGCATAGCCACCGATACCAACTCCGAAGTGCTGCTATGGCTGACGCGCCGCTGCGTGAAGCTGCTGTGGCCCGCACTGATGGGAGTGGCGCAGAAGTCGCCCGACATCCTGCTGCAGAGTCACCCCGACGCGAAGACCGCGCTACTGGGCATGCGCCACGAGGAAGCGGTGCAGGAGGGCGACTTCTCCCAACCCTATGACGAGACCGCGCTGGTGCGCCCGCTCGGGCAGGAGCCGTTGCTGGTGTCGAAAATCCAGACCCGGCGAGAGGATTCCGGCTAGTTCGTTCTCACGCTGATGCCCGAGCAGGGACAGGGCGTGAACGTGGCGCTTGACGAAGCGCTGCTGCACTCGCTGTGCAAGCTGCTGCAGACGGTGGTGAGTTCCGCGCAGTGGGATCTGGAGCTGAAGCTGCCGGGACTGGCGCCGGTGCCGGGCGAGGGGATCACGTTGAATTGAAAGCAGGTGTCGATCGTCGGATCGCGCGCATCCGGTCGATTACGCGGGCTCCACCAGCATGTCAACGGCTACCACGCTGGCGCCTATGCTCCCTGGGGGCCGGACGAACACGGGATTGAGCTCGATTTCTGCGGGGGCGGGTTGCGCGGAGAGGAATGCCGAGCCAAAGCACATTGCTGCTTCGACCAGTGCGTCGATGTCGGCTTTCGGGTGTCCGCGAAAACCCTGCAGCAACGGCCACAGTTTCAGTCGCTGGAGCGCGCACAGGATCTGCCCGCGGTCAGCGGGCAGCGGGACGTAGGCGATGTCCCGGTACAGTTCGACCGCGATGCCGCCGCCGCCTGACCCTCTTCCATCTCCACCTGCAGCTTCAGCCAGTCCGCCTCCGCCGCATCGACTTCGCCTGCGACGCGCTCGCGATCCTTCAGCGCCTTGACCACGGCATCGCCGGTGCCGTCGCCGAAAAAGCCGGGGCTGGCAAGCTGTGCATCGATGCGGGCGAGTTCGGCGTTGAGGCCCGACATTTTCGTTTCGAGGATCGCCGCGCGCTTTTCCAGCGCTTTGATGTTCTTCGCGCGATTGTCGCGGGCGGCCGCGGCACTGCCCCGCTCGTCCTTGCGTGAGGGTGCCTTGGCGGTTTTTTCGGCGGGGCTCGCGGCGGTGCCCGAGTCGTTCATGCCCGAGCGGCGCGCGGCCAGCCCTTGCTGATAGTCGTCGAGGTCGCCGTCGTAGGGCGTGACGGCGCCGTCGGCCACCAGCAGGAATTCGTCACAGGTGGTGCGCACGAGGTGCCGGTCGTGCGACACCAGCACGATGGCGCCCAGGTAGCCCTGCAGCGCCTCGGTGAGCGCTTCGCGCATCTCGATGTCGAGGTGGTTGGTGGGCTCGTCCAGCAGCAGCAGGTTGGGGCGCAGCCAGATAATGAGGGCGAGCGCCACGCGCGCCTTCTCTCCGCCTGAGAGCCTGCGCACCGGTTCGAGGGCCGTGTCGCCGGGGAAGTTGAAGCCGCCGAGAAAGTCGCGCAGCTCCTGTTCGCGGGTGCGCTGGCCCATGGCCTTGTCGGCGCGGGCGAGGTTCAGCAACGGGCTGGCGTCGAAGTCGAGCGCCTCGACCTGGTGCTGCGCGAAGTAGCCGATGCGCACGCCCTTGCCCTCGAGGCGCGTGCCGGCCTGTGGCGGGATGGTGCCCGCCACCAGCTGGATCAGCGTCGACTTGCCGGCGCCATTGCGCCCGAGCAGGCCGTAACGGGCGCCGGCGCGGACGCTCAGCATGATGTTGTCGAGGATGGTCACGTCCTCGTAGCCGGCGCGGCATTCCTCGATCTTCAGCAGCGGGTCGGAGGCCGAGGGCGGCTCGCGGAAGCTGAACTCGAAGGGGGAGTCGACGTGCGCCGGGGCGATGCGCTCCATGCGCTCCAGCGCCTTCAGCCGGCTCTGCGCCTGCTTGGCCTTGGTGGCCTTGGCACGGAAGCGGTCGACGAACGACTGCAGGTGCGCAATCTCGCGCTGCTGGCGGGCGTAGGCGGCGGCGTTCTGCGACAGGGTCATGGCGCGCTGGCTCTCGAAGTCGGCGTAGCTGCCGGTGTATTGCTTCAAGCCCTGCTGGTCGAAATGCAGGATTTCGGTGACGGTGGCGTCGAGCAATTCGCGGTCGTGCGAGATGATGAACAGCGTGCCGCGATACGAGGCCAGCCAGCGCTCCAGCCACAGCACGGCGTCGAGGTCGAGGTGGTTGGTCGGCTCGTCGAGCAGCATGAGGTCGGACTTGCGCATCAGCGCGCGCGCCAGGTTGATGCGCATGCGCCAGCCGCCGGAAAACTCGCGTAC
>VGIE01000407.1 GCA_016867955.1 Betaproteobacteria bacterium | reverse complement strand
ATGGGGGACCCCGCCGCCATTGCGGCGCGTACAGAAGAGTACCGGCAGAAGTTTGCCAATCCCTTCATTGCGGGAAGCCGGGGCTACATCGACGACGTGATCATGCCGCGGCAGACGCGCGCTCGGGTGTGCCGCTCGTTCTCGATGCTGAGGGAGAAGAAGCTTACCAACCCGTGGCGCAAGCACGGCAATATTCCCCTGTAGCGGCAAGACGGGCAGAAAATGTTCAAGAAGATACTGATTGCCAACCGCGGCGAGATTGCCTGCCGCGTCATCAAGACGGCCCGCCGCATGGGCATCAAGACCGTTGCGGTTTACTCCGATGCAGATCGTGAGGCGATGCACGTGCGCATGGCGGACGAGACGGTTCGCATCGGGCCGGCGCCATCGGCGCAGAGCTACCTGGTCATCGACGCCATTGTCGAGGCCTGCCGCAAGACCGGGGCAGAGGCCGTTCACCCTGGATACGGTTTTCTGTCCGAGCGCACGGCGTTCGCGGATGCGCTCGAGAAATCCGGCATCGTGTTTATCGGACCCAGACCGCATGCCATCACGGCAATGGGCGACAAGATCGCGTCGAAGAAACTGGCCGTGGCTGCCGGGGTCAACACCATCCCGGGCTTCACGGACATCATCCGCGATGGCGACCATGCGGTCGAGGTTGCGCGCGAAATAGGCTATCCCGTCATGCTCAAGGCGAGCGCGGGCGGCGGGGGCAAGGGCATGCGGGTGGTGCGCAGCGACGCCGAATGCCGGGACGGTTTCGAGCGTGCGGCGAGCGAGGCGCAGGCGTCGTTCGGCGATTCGCGCGTGTTCGCCGAAAAGTACATTGAGGAGCCGCGACACATCGAAATCCAGGTGCTGGCCGACGCCCACGGAAATACCCTGTATCTCAACGAGCGCGAATGCTCGATCCAGCGCCGGCACCAGAAGGTGATTGAGGAGGCACCATCCCCGTTTCTTGATGCCAAGACTCGCAAGGCGATGGGCGAGCAGGCTATTGCGCTGGCCAGGGCCGTGCAGTACCAGTCCGCCGGAACCGTCGAGTTCGTTGTCGATCAGAAGCGCAACTTCTATTTCCTCGAAATGAATACCCGACTGCAGGTCGAGCACCCCGTCACCGAGGTGGTGACAGGACTGGACCTGGTCGAACTGATGATCCGTGTGGCAGCTGGCGAGAAACTGCCGTTGAAGCAAGGGGAGGTGCCGCTGAAGGGCTGGGCAATGGAGGCAAGAATCTACGCCGAGGATCCGTTTCGCAATTTTCTGCCCTCGATCGGCCGCCTGGTGCGCTGCCAGCCGCCGGCGGAGAGCGCCTCGGTACGCGTCGATACCGGCGTCGAGGAGGGCAGCGAGGTGTCGATGTACTACGATCCGATGATCGCCAAGCTGATAACCCGCGGGGACACCAGGGACCAGGCCATTGCGAGAATGGCAGATGCCCTCGACGAGTACCTTATTCGCGGGGTGGCGCACAACATCAGCTTCCTGAACGCGCTGATACAGTTGCCGCGTTTCAGGGAAGGGCGGATGAGCACCAATCTGATCGCGGAGGAGTACCCCAACGGTTTCCACTCCGCCGATGTGCCACGCGAGGAACCCGCCCTGTTCGCGGTGATGGCGGCGGTACTGAACCGGAAGTTTCTCGACCGCGCAGCGCAGGTGTCGGGTCAGCTCCCCAGCCACGAACGTATCGTGGGCGACGACTTTGTGGTGATCATCAACAAGGAGTCCTATCCCGTTTCGGTTCGGCCGGCAGGCGACGGCTGGAAGGTGGTTCACGAGGGTCGGACGTACGCGATCGAGACGGACTGGAGGTTCGGCGCTGCACTGGTGCGCGCGACGATCGACGGGCGCAACGCCTGCTTCCAGATGGATCGCGTCGGGGTTCGCTACCGGATTTCACATCGGGGAGCGCAGGTCGATGCGCTGGTACTGACGCAGCGTGGCGCCGAGTTGAACCGGCACATGCTGGAGAAGGCCCCGCCCAACCTGTCGAAGTTCCTGCTGTCGCCCATGCCGGGGCTGCTGGTGCGCCTCTCTGCCAGGGTCGGACAGGAGGTCAAGGCGGGTGAGGAAATCTGCGTTGTCGAGGCCATGAAAATGGAGAACCGGCTTTGTGCAATTGATGATGTCACGATCGCCAAGGTGCTTGTGGACCAAGGGCAAAGCCTCGTGGTCGACCAGCCTATTGTCGAATTCAAATAGATCCTGCGCTCCGCCGGCAGGGCGGAGCGGCTCCTGTCTGCGCACATGACCAATTCCGATGTCGAGCAGCTGGCGAAGCTCGTGCGCACCGGCGACAGACGGGCGCTGGGACGCGCCATCACGCTTGTTGAATCGGCGCATCCGCAAGACAGGGGACCGGGGAACAGACTGCTGGAACTGCTGGCGCCTCGAGCCGGGAAGTCCATCCGAATTGGCCTCTCCGGCGTGCCCGGGGCAGGCAAGTCAACATTCATCGAAGCGTTCGGCCTGCACATCATAGGGCGCGGACATCGCGTCGCGGTGCTCGCCGTCGACCCCTCGTCGAGTATTTCTGGCGGTTCGATCCTGGGCGACAAAACGCGCATGGAGCTGCTGTCGCGCAGGGAAGAGGCGTTCATCCGCCCGTCTCCTGCCGGACAAACCCTGGGTGGTGTTGCAAGGCACACCCGCGAGACCATACTGCTTGTCGAGGCGGCGGGCTTCGATGTCGTGATTGTCGAGACAGTCGGCGTCGGGCAATCCGAGACCGCCGTGGCCGACATGACGGACATGTTCGTGCTGCTTCTCCTGCCCGCTGGCGGCGACGAACTGCAGGGCATCAAGCGCGGCATCGTGGAGCTGGCGGACCTTGTCGTCGTAAACAAGGCTGATGGTCCCCTGGAGGCGGCAGCCGGTCGAGCGGCAGCCGACTACCGCAATGCGGTGCACTATCTGCGGCCACGGTCCCGGAACTGGCAGGTGGAGGTGGAGACCTGCTCGGCCCTAGAGGGCCGGGGCATCGA
>VGIE01000406.1 GCA_016867955.1 Betaproteobacteria bacterium | reverse complement strand
ACCCGGTATGGACCGATCCGTGATGCGGCATCAGCCCGACCTTGCGCGGCCCGACGGCCTTGGCGATCGCCGTACCTTCCTCGTCGGGGGTAAGCGAAGGGTCGTCCACGAACTCGCCGACACTGTCGAGGAACAGGGCGCCGTAGACGTAGTGCACGTCGAAGGGCACGCGCGCCGAGGCGAACTTGGAAATGGTCTCGGAGTGCAGGTGGATCACGCAGTTCACATCCGGGCGCGCCTCCATCACCGAGGCGTGGAAGTTGATGCCGGGGGAGGAGGGCAGCGTGCCCGGCTCGAGCACGTCCAGGTCGAAGCCCACCTTCATGACATGCTCTGGCAGCGTCTCGTCGAAGTACTGGAACGGCGTCACCCAGAACGCCCGCTCGCCCGGCACGCGCAGGCTGACATGGCCGCCGACCTGGCTGCACAGGCCGTTGCGATAGAGCATGCGGCGCGCCGCCGCGATCTGGAAGTGCGGTGATTCGATATCCCACTTCTGTTGCCCCTTGGTGCTGCGGATAGGGGTGGCGGTTGCGGTCATGGGCGTCTCCTCGGTTGGTGTACGAGCCGTTGCGTCAGCGCTGGTCAGCGCGCGGGATGCCGTGAAGCTTAGCGGAACGCTGCGGAGGCCGCCAGCCGCAACAGGCAGCCCTGCGCTTCAAGTTGCCGAACAGCGGCCTCGAATGATGATGATAATATCCGCCTCATGCAATGCGAGTCGTTGCAACGCCGCGTGCGTGGAGCGCTCCGAGCGCCGAAGCCATCGCCCCCGATCAGAGCGTCCGGCGTGCTCGTGTCGGACACATCCTGCCAGCCCCCGGGAGTGCATCCTGAATGGAGCAACGCAGAAATGACGCGCACGAAGCTCCGGGTTTCGGGGGCGCAGGTCGAGGTCAGGTCAGCGGGTTCGAATGGCGGGACGCTGCTTTTCCTGCACCCGGGCGGCGGCCCGGAAGGTGACAACCTGGCGCTGCTCAAATTTCCGCGCTCCTTCAGGGTGGTGGCTCCCACGTATCCCGGCTTTGGCGAGACAGCGCTGCCGCCGCACTTCCGGACGGTGGACGATCCGGCCTGCTTCCATCTCGACTTCCTCGAAGCGCAGGACCTGCGCGACATGCTCCTCGTGGGGGTGTCCCTCGGCGCCTGGATTGCCGCTTCCATCGCGGTCAAGAACACCGGCCGCATTGCCGGCATCGTGCTGGCTGACGCACTGGGGGCCAGGTTCGGCGAAGTGCAGGCACGCGAAATTGCCGACCTGTTCGGGCCCCCACTTTACGAGCAGCCGAATTTCCCTTTCGAGGATCCGCTACGTCGCCAGTTGAATTTCGACGGGCGTTCCGAGGAGGTGCAGCTGAAACTCGCGCGCAACCACGAGGGGTTCGCGCTCTATGACTGGTCGCCGACCTTGCATGACCCGCAACTCGCCTGGCGACTGCACCGGATCAAGGTGCCCGTGCATTTCCTGTGGGGAGAAAAGGACCGTGTCGTGTCGGTGGATTACGGTCGAGAATATGCCGCGGCGGTCGCGGGGGCCGGCTTCGAGCTCATTCCCGGCGCGGGCCACTGCTCACACATTGCATCCCCGCAGGCGTTTGCCGCGGCAGTGGGGCGCTACGCGGGCAGGCTGCCGGAGGCAGCTCCATCACCAGTGACTGCATCAATGAATTCGCGCCATGAAAAGCCGGTTCTTCTCGGCACAGTCCCGCAACCCTGCCCGGAACCTGCCCGGCAGTCCCAGGATCGATTAGGCATCGGCACCGGTCGATCCGTAGACCTCGCATCGGCTGATGACTCAGTACCTGGGCGAGTGCCGGTTGCGCGACGAGCTGGGCATCAACATCATGGTGAACGGGCACCATGCGGCATACACCTGCATGAACGTGTCCTGCACGCTGACGCTCGGCACGCCGGCGGCGGCGGCGAAGAACGCGCGACGCCTTGCGCTGGGCGTTCCGCTGCTCAACCGCATGGGCCCGTTGCGCGTGGCCGAGGAGATTGCCTCTGTGGACCTGCTATCTCGCGGCCGGCTGGAAGTAGGGCTGATCAAGGGCAGCACATTCGAGCCCTGCGTGTCGAATGCCGCGGCCAAGGCCCATGCGGGGGACAGCGGCCGCAAGGTGTGCGAGGAAGCGCTGCAGCTGCATGGCGCCATCGGCAGCACCGACGAGATCATGCCGGGCATTACCTGAAGAAGCTGATTGCCGTCGATCGCATGTTCGCCGACGCGACAGCCTGCCTCGACCGGTTCATGGCCGGCAATCCGGCGTTGCGATAGGGCAGTCCCGCATGTCCCGGGCGTTCGCACATGCTGCACTTGCGCTGGTGCTGGGTGCAGCCTGGGCCACGGGCGCGATCGGATCCACTTCCGCGCAATGCCTGCTTCCGGGCGACTGGGTTGTGCCGGGCACGGGGCGGGTGGCTGCGAGCGACGTACTGGCGCGCGCGGCCGGCGCCCGCATCGTGCTGCTGGGAGAAAGGCACGACAGCGCAGCACATCATCGCTGGCAGCTGGACATGCTCGAGGCGCTCCTGGCAAGACGCCCCGGGCTGGTAGTCGGCTTCGAAGCCTTTCCGCGCCGAGTACAGGCGGCGCTCGACCGCTGGGTGGAAGGCGAGCTGGGCGAGGAGCAATTCCTCAAGGCAGTCGACTGGGAGCGCATCTGGGGATTCGATGCGGCACTCTACTTGCCGCTGTTCCGCTTCGCCCAGCGCGAGCGCGTTCGCATGGTAGCGCTCAATGTTTCGCGCGACACGGTGCGTGCTGTCTCGCAGAAAGGGCTGGCGGCGGTGCCCGTCGGCGAGCGCGAGGGGGTCGCCGATCCGGCGCCCGCAACCGCCGACTACCTGGGCTGGCTGTTCACGATCTATGCCGGGCACGCGCGACCGGGCGTCACGCCATCACGAGAAGATGTCGCCTTCAGCCGGTTTGTCGAGGTGCAGCTGCTCTGGGACGGCGCGATGGCACAGGCTTTGGCGCGGGCGGTCGACGCTGCGCGC
>VGIE01000405.1 GCA_016867955.1 Betaproteobacteria bacterium | reverse complement strand
GACGATGCGCTGCAACCGCGCCCCGTCCGCCAGGCCGGTGACCGCAGTCTGGTAGGAGCGGTGTTCGGCGCGGACGCGCGCGCCGATGCTGCGCGCCAGTTCCGACTCCTGCACGCCGGGCAGGCGCGCGACTTCGTACTGCGCGGAGGCGGAGACCGGCTCGACGAATCCAAGCTGGACGTCGCCCGGCTGCGCGGCATGGAACTGCACATCGATGAAATAGCCCACCGCATCGCGCCAGAACGTGCCGGCGATGACGATGGCGATCGCGCCGGCGATGCCTGCCACCTCCAGCGTGGCGCGCAGCCACTGGCGCTCCAGGTTGCGCAGGATCATGCGCTGGCCCGGGGTCAGCAGCCCGAGCAGCCGGGACGCCCCGAGGCGCTCGAGCAGCAGCGGCCGGAACACGGCCGGTGCCGCGGGACGCAGCGCCTCGGCGGCGCGCAGCCTGATCACGCCGCGGATCGCGGCCAGCGTGCCGCCGAAGGCCGCCGCCACCGCCACCGCCGATCCGGCGCCCACCACCCACGCGCGCAGCACGTAGCGGAACTCGGGGAAATGGAAGAAGTCGGCATACAGGGCCGTCATCTGCCGCCCCAGCCAGATGCCGAGCAGGACGCCGATGCCGACGCCGAGCGCCGCGATCACCGCGGTGAACTTCAGGTAGTGCCAGGCGATCGCGGCATCGTCGTAGCCCAGCGCCTTCAGCGCCGCGACCTCCAGCCGCTGCGCGTTGACCTGGCGGTGCAGCACCACGTTCAGGATGAAGGCGGCGACGAGCAGGAACACCGAGGGCAGCACGCTTCCCGTGACGCGCTGCTGTTCGATTTCCTGGGACAGGATCTTGTGGGACACCTGTTCCGCGCGGCCGTAGGCGCCGCGGGTGCCGTAGGGCTCGAGGAGACGGTCCAGCGCCGCGATCACCGCCTGGGCTCCGGCGCCCTGCTCGATGCGCAGCAGCGCCGAGGTGAATGCGCCTTCCATGTTGTAGGCGGCGGCCAGCCGGTTCTCGTCCATCCACAGCACCGCGAACCACTCGTCGTCGGGCAGCAGGCCGCCCCGCGTCGGGTAGATGTACTCGGGCGTGAGCGCGGTGCCGACCACCGCGAGCGCCTCGCGCCGGCCGTTGAGCAGCACGTGGAGGGTGCTGCCGATGCGCAGGCCGCGAACCTCGGCGAAGCGCTGGTTCACCACCACCTCGCCGCGCGCATCGGGCGCGGGCCAGCGGCCGCTGCGCAGCGTGGCGCGGTTCATCGCCTGCGGCCGTTCCGGGTTGAAACCGATCACGCGCGCCACCATCGGCTGCATGACGCCGTCGACGTCGAGCTGCACGTCGCGAACCACCCGCAGGGCGACCTCGGCCACGCCTGGAATGGCCGCGATCTGGCCGTGCAGGGTGCGCGGCGCGCGCTTCACGTCGACGAAGACGTGCGGAAAGCGTGCCGTCTCGTAGTAGCCATCCCGCGATCGGGACAGCGACTCGTAGGTCGAGAACGAGGCGATGAAGCCGCCGATCCCGCACGCGATCACCAGCGCGATCGACAGCACCTGGGTCTTCAGCGCCCACAGGTCGCGCAGCAGCTTGCGGTCCAGGGCTTTCAAGCGGCCCTCACCAGGCCAGTTCCGCCGGCGTGAGGCGCCGCGCGTTCCGCTCCACGCCCGCGATGCGGCCGTTGGCGAGCCGCCAGACGCGATGCGCCATGCCGGCGATGGCCGCGTTGTGGGTGATGACCACGGCCGTGGTGCCGAGCTCGCCGTTGATGCGCGCGATCACCTCCAGCACCAGCTTGCCGGTCTCGTAGTCCAGCGCGCCGGTGGGCTCGTCGCACAGCAGCACCTGCGGGCGCTTGGCCACGGCGCGTGCGATGGCGATGCGCTGCTGCTCGCCGCCGGAGAGCTGCGAGGGGAAGTGGTCCATGCGGTCGGCCAGCCCCACCCAGCCCAGCGCTTCCTCGGGGGCCATCGGGGACTCGGCGATGTCGGTGACCAGGGCCACGTTCTCGCGCGCGGTGAGGCTGGGAATCAGGTTGTAGAACTGGAACACGAAGCCCACGTGCTCGCGCCGGTAGCGCGTCAGCGCCCGCTCGTCGGCGTCGCTGAGGTTGTGGTCGTGGAATCGCACCTCGCCCGCGGTCGGGGTGTCGAGCCCGCCCAGGATGTTGAGCAGCGTGGACTTTCCGCTGCCGGAGGCGCCCAGCAGCACGATGAACTCGCCGGCGTACACGTCGAGATCCACGCCGCGCAGCGCATGCACGGCCACCTCGCCCATGTGGTAGACCTTGGTCAGGCCGCGGGCGGTGAACAGGGGCGCCGCCGCCGGGCCGGCGGGCGGTGATGCGTCGGGCGAGGGGTTCATGGCGTCGGTAGCGTATCAGCGAAGTCTCGGGGATGCTTCGCGCCGGTGGTTGATTCAGGTCAAGTTGCACCGGCGGGAGGGCGGCTTTGCTAATCTACGCACCTCGCCGCAGCCCCCTTTCCGAGATTGGAACCCGTCATGAACGTAGGACTTGCCGTCACCCGCATCGCCCAGCGCGCCCCGCAGAGCCTCGCGCTCTTCGACGGCGCGCGCACCATGAACTACAAGACACTGGACGAGCGCACCAACCGCCTCGCCAACACGCTGCTCGGCGCGCACGGATTCAGTAAGGGCGACCGTGTCGCGCTGCTGGTGCACAACCGCATGGAAGTGATCGAGGTGCTGGTGGGTGCGGTGAAGGCGGGCCTCGTCTATGTGGGCCTGAACTTCCGCATGACGGAGGCGGAACTTGGCACCTGCCTCGCCAACGCCGAGCCCTCCATCATGATCGCCGAGCCCGAATACGAAGCGCTGGCCGCGCGCCTCGCCAGCGCGCGGAACATCCCGCTGCTGGTGATCGACACCGACGCCTACGAGAAGGCGCTGGCCGCCGCCAGCGCCGCGCTGCCGGCCGCGGCCAACCACGTGTTCCCCGCCGACCGCTTCGCCATCGTCTATACCAGCGGCACCACGGGGCTGCCCAAGGG
>VGIE01000404.1 GCA_016867955.1 Betaproteobacteria bacterium | reverse complement strand
CCCATCGGCACCGGCCTGCCGTTCCTGGTCCAATTTGGAAATTACGCCCTGGCCCGATAGCCGCTGCACTTCGAGTTTGATCGCCGGATACTGGGCGGCAAAGTCCGCCTGGATGCGCGCCAGCACCGCCGGCACCTGCTGGCTGTAAAGGATCACGCTGCCCTCCTTGCGCGCGGCATCCAGCACCGCGGGCCAAGTCGCCTCGGGCGCCGGGCCAGGACGCGGCTGCGCCAGCGCCGGATCCAACGCGGCGACCAGCAGCAGGCAGGTAAAAGGCGCAGCTGCACTGAGTCGGATGTTCATTTCGCTCCCCTTTTCGGCCGTTTACCGTCACGACAACCCGTAGAACCTTTTCGCCCCGGCCGCCATCACATCTTTCAGCAGGTCCGGCTGCAGCAGCTTGCGCAGCATGCCCGGCGCATCGACGAAGCCGTCCGAGTGCGGATAGTCGGACGCCCACAGGATGTTGCTGCGGCCGACGATGTCGGCCAGCAGCGGCAGCGAGCGCTCCACCGGCTCGAAGGAGATGAAGCACTGGCGGTGAAAAATTTCACTCGGGCGCGTGGTGAGGCCGGTGTTGTTCATCGACACATCATCGAAGTGCCGGTCCATGCGCTCGATGTAGCCCGCCATCCAGCCGCCGCCGGCCTCCATGAAGCCGACGCGAAGCGCCGGGAAGCGGTCGCAGATGCGGCACATGATGAAGCTGGTCGCCGCCGCCATCATCTCGATCGTGTGCGTGGCGCAGTGCATGGTGCAGTAGTTGGCGGCGAAACGGTCCTGCCCCAACAGCGAGCTTCCCACGGGCGCGGCAGCCGCATGGATGGCAATGGCGAAATCGAGCTCCTCCGCCGCCTGCCAGATGGCGTCGTTGTCCGGGTGGTGCAGCGGACGTCCGTAGTACGGCTGCGGCCGGATGTAGCCGGCGCGGAAGCCGGCGACGCGCACGCGGCGGATCTCCGCCACCGCCACCTGCGGGCTCTGCATGGGGATGATGGCGATGCCGAACAGGCGGTCCGGATACTTGTCGCAGTAATCCGCCAGCCAGCGGTTATAGGCCACGCAGGCCGCCGTTGCGGCCTCCGCATCGCCGATGGCGCCGACCAGCAGGCCGAGGCTCGGATACAGGAACGCCGCGTCGATGCCCTCGGCATCCATGTCGGGCATGCGCTTGTGCGGGTCGAAACCGCCGGGGCGGCCGTCGAAGTAGGAGTTGCCCTTGGGCATCTTGCCGTCGCGCATGCCGACGCCGCCGAAGGACACCTTGGTGCCCTCGAACACTGTGCCCACCGGTACCTCGTAGCCGGCCTCGACGCGAAAGACTTCCTTGCCGTCCTCGAGCGTGGTCACGACCGGCGCGCGATCGCGGAATTTCTGCTCCATGTACTGCCGCCACAGGTCGCCGGGCTCGAGTACGTGCGCATCGGAATCTACCACCCCATAGCTGCGTGCCATGCCTTGCTCCCCCTCCGGAAACATCGTCTCCGATCGCGCGGTCGGAACGCGCGCGACCAGTGCTGCCGCGCGCGCGCCTGCGGTAGCGCGGAAACTATACCCTCTGCGCGGACGGTGCGCACCGGGGAGATCACTGTCGCCGTCCAATGCATTGCAATCTGCGCCAGTCGGGCAGGCTCCCGCTCCCGCGCAGCAGGCCTAGCCGCGCGCCGCCCGCTCCAGTGTCGCCACGGTGGTGTCATACAGCAGCTGCGCGACCTCGGCCGGCGCACGCAGGTCGAGCTTCTCGTTGATGACCTCGACATTCACCGGCGCCGTAACGGGAAGGAGAGCCAGAAAGCCCATGAGGTCGAACTCGCCCGTGCCGCAGGGCACGCGATTGCGCAGGGTGTCGGGGAAAAAATCGTCGAGGTCGGGCTTCATTGGTCCGTCGTCGATCTGCACCATGAACACGCGTTTCGGATCGATGCCGCGTATCGAGGCCAGCCCACCGCCGCGGAACACGTGCCAGGAATCGACGCAGAAGCCGAGATTGGGCAGGCCGCCCGCCGCATCGATCACGCGCTGCGCCGTGGGCGCATCGGGAACGCCGGTCGTCGGCAGGAACTCGATCGCGAGCTCGATTCCCGCGAGGCGTGTCGCGGCCATCTTCAACCAGGCGGGAACCGCCTGCAGGTCCAGCGGGGTGCCGTCGATCGGCGGCGTCACCTGCACGCGCGGCGCGTTAAACGCGCGCACCATCTCCTCCGTGGCCGCCAGCAGGTCGTCACGCAGGAAGCGCATCGGCTCGATCTCGCTCACGCGCATGCCGTGCTGGTCGAGCAGCCGCTTGATGCGCGGCGCGTCCCAGCCCGCCGCCTGCGTCTGCGCCCACTGGTCCGCGCGCAGGGAAATGCCGTTGAATCCCGCGCACGCTGCCGCCGCCACGCGATCCGGTAACGACGCGTGCCGCATGCACATGAAACCCATGTTGATTTCGCGCTTTGTCATGTTGCTCTTCTCCCCGTGTCTGAATGGTATGTCCCGCGCCCAGAACGCGCAGCGCGCCGCGGTTTTCGCCTGCCACCTTGCCCTTCACGCGCAGCACCGTGCGGGCAGGGATGCCGTTGCGCCGCCTCCGATTCAGGGGCACGCGCAACACCACACTGAATTGTGACGAGCTTTCTCAGTTCACCAGTACGGCCTCGGCTGCGCGCTCGATGTGCTCCAGCGCCGCTGTCGCAGTCCTGAAACTGTGCATGCCGAGGATGAGGTGATGCGCACCGGCATCCTCCAGCGCACGCGCCTCGGCCGCCGTCGCCGCGGACCTGATCCAGCCCTGGATGATGAAGGGCGCATCACCGCGACCGGCCTCGCGGCGCAGCGCCGCGAGCTTCGCCACGTGCGCGCGCATGCTCTCCGGGGTGTGCAGGCGTCCGCACCAGCCGTCGCCGAAACTGGCCGCGCGGCGCAGCGCGATTTCCGATTCGCCGCCGATCAGGATCGGTGGGCCGCCCGCGGTGGCCGGCTTGGGCTCGAAGCGCACCGGGCCGAAGGAATGGAATTCGCCC
>VGIE01000403.1 GCA_016867955.1 Betaproteobacteria bacterium | reverse complement strand
CGCTCGACGCCGGTGACGACGTGCAGAACTGGTTCGGTGCGGAGGTCGTCTACGGACAGGGCGGCGCCGACCCGTTCGCCCTCACCGTCGAACCCCGCATGGACGGGACACCGTGGTACTTGTGCGTCATGGCGTGGGACGCCGATGGTCGGCGATCGGAGGTTAGGGCGTGAGAAACAACAGCCCGTTAGTCCGCGCGCTGTTCGCCGAAATCAAGCGCCGCAAGCTGCACCTTACCGTCATCAGTCGGCAAGTGGGCATGTCGAGCGCGGCGGTAGGCAGATGGCGTGATGTTAATCCAACTCTTGAGAACTTCGAGGCGGCTTGGAACCTGCTAGGCTACACGCTGATACCGGTGAAGATGGAGGATCGCGATGCTTTGGTTGCTGGCGGCCCCCTGGATCATGTTAAGCCTCGCCCTGTTGTTGGTGATGGCCAGCCGGAAGGTACCAAAGGGATGGCAACCGCACCCTGATGCCGCCGAGGGATGGGATTAAAAAACTGCCGGCCAGGGTCATCGCGCGCGGCGGGGTAGGGCCGCTACTCGCCTGGCCGACAGAGTTCCGTGACCTTGAGGTTATGGGCGAGGATGGCCTTGGCCGTTTCCAGGGTCAGCACGTCAGCCTTGCTGATCAAGATCGGCCGTGCCCAAGCGCAGTCAGTCCCGGCTGAATGAGCGCAGCCCATCATCAACAGAGGCACGGTTAGCGCGAGCCACCCGGTCGTCGATCGCATCGGCTTTGCTCCTGGCGTCAAGAATGGCCTCAGCCGCGTCCAGGCGGGCGCTGGCCTTACCGGCCTCCCGCCCCAGCAGCCACGGCGCAATGGCCGCCAGCGCCCTTGCCAGCGCCTCCAGCAGCCCCGCCAGCCACGTCATGCCCGCTTGCGCTTCTCGATCACCGACCACACGGCGCCGATGATGGTCACTAGAGCGCCAACCGCCGTGGTCATGGTTCCCTCATCGACCACACCCTTGGTCACGAGAAGGCCGCCACCGAAGGTCAGGATGTGGCGCACGATGCCGAGAACGGTATCCATGTTCATGTCAGGCTATCCTACAGGTGAGGCGATACAATCTCGCGGTAGGCGTCGATGAACTTGGCCTCGGTGCCGGCGCCGCCGAGGGTGTTGAAGTGGCGCTTCCAGTAGCGGGCGATCGCCGGCACGTCGCTGGCGTCGGGCAGCGGCTCCGGCACCCAGAAGTACCGAACTCGCGCCAGGGCAGTGGCGAAGGCCAAGTCGGCGGCCAGACGGAAGCAGAGCGCCCCGTCCGGCATGTGCCGCCATCCCCGAGGGGCCGGCGCGCAGGGAGCAAGGGCATCGCTGAGGCGGGAAGCGATGTCCTGGCGTTGATCGAGGTACCGGCCAACGATGTCCCGCGCCGTCGCCGGCTCCATCTGGTAGATGCCGAGGGCGGGACCGCCGCCGACCTGGGCCAGATACCGCAGGCGGCTCTCGACGGCGGCCGTCCCCAGCATCAGCCGGATCGCCGCCTCGCCTCCCATCCCAATGGCGCGCAGGACCGGCTCCACCACCTGTAGGCGAAGCTGGCGCAGGTGCAGGCCCATCACTCTTTCTCGCTCGTCAAGGCTTCCACGGGACCCCCGAGGTAAGAAGATAGCCGACGGCAGACACAAGGTAGAGTATCACCGCGCCGCCTACCGTCCAAAGCACCTTGTCGATGCGTTCGTGAATGCGACCAAGAGACCCGGACATGGTGTCAGTGAGCTTGGAGAAAGCCGCCCGCGCCTCTCGCGCCTGCTCCTGCTGCTCGACGTAGCGCGTCTCACACGTCTTGATGTGTGCGTCAATCTTTGTCAGGGCTTCCGATGCCATCTTGACCGACATGGTTTCCGCTGGGCTCATCACCGCCTCCGGCAACCTTGATTATTTCCTCGGCCAGTCTTTTTGCCTCGTCAGGAGGCAGAAGCACCTTCATATCCTTCTGCCGTTGGTACCCATCGGTCCAAGGCAGGCACACAACCACATGGTCGCCATGACGGAATGCGGCTGGCATTAGGCAAACTTGTACGGAGTGAGGGTGAGCTTCCATTTCGCCGCCGTGATAACCCCTATCGCGCGCGTGGTCTTGTTCAGCACCAATGGCAAGCCACCGTTCAGAGTGATGAGGGTTAGGTTTGTGGCGTCGCGCAACACGGTAAACGCGCTCGTCGAGCCCGCGCTGTCCTGGTAACTGGCTGTAACGTCGATGATGTCACCAGTCGAATAGTTGAGGTCAGCGCTAAGGCACTCTAGCTGGGTTACGACAAGTTTTGGGTTGGCGCTGAGCCCGTGTGCTTGCGTCACCGTCGCGTTGGCGGCGTATGGGTTCTGCACCAGCGGAGTTCCCGCTGTAATGGTCGAACCACCCGTGCCGCTCGACGCCGCCGTAAGCCTTCCTTTGGCGTCAACCGTGATGCTCGCGTTGGTATAGCTGCCTGGCGTAACCGCCGTGTCGTTGAGGCTGATGGCCGGCGTCGTGCCGCCGCTGCTGGCTATGGGCGACGTGCCAGTGACGCTAGTTACAGACGCGCTTGTCGGCTGTGGCTTGGCCGGGTTCAGCAACTCCCACCGCGTCCCACTGGCCACGTACTGAAGGATCAGCCCGTGCCCGGCGCCGAAGATGTCGCCAGCCACCAGGGCTTGGTTGCCGTGCTTGGTGATCGTCCTCGCCGTGAGCCCATTAGGCGAGAACGTGGGCGTGGTGGTCGCGTTCTCCAATGCCGCCGCACCCGGAGAGTCATGCCATCGACAACGGCGGTAATGGTCGGCACGAACGCCGCCGTGATCGCGTCAGCCGTTCCACCAGCGGCCACATAGACGGCCGTGCCGTCCTGAGCGTCGCCGGTGCTGGCGGCCATGGTGCGCGAGGCGAGCCCCGAGCCGAGATTGATGATCTGGTTGCCGCCCATCGGGATGTCGGCCGTGGGCGTGGTCTGCCCGTCCTTGGTGATGGCCGTCGTTAGCCCGCTGGCAATGTCGTTGATGACGTTGTTGTAATTGGTCG
>VGIE01000402.1 GCA_016867955.1 Betaproteobacteria bacterium | reverse complement strand
GTCCGTGACCCTTTCCACAGCACCCTCGAGGATATTTCCGAAACCCATGAAATCCGCGACGAAACGGGTATTCGGTCGCTCATAGACCTCCAGAGGGGTGCCGCACTGCTCGATGGCGCCCGAATTCATTACAACCACCAAATCACTCATGACCAGCGCTTCTTCCTGGTCGTGAGTCACGAATATCGTCGTTATCCCTATTGCGCGCGTCAGATCGCGGAGCTCAACCTGCATCGCCTCGCGCAATTTTCGATCCAGCGCAGCGAACGGCTCGTCGAGCAGAAGAATCCTGGGTTCATAGACCAGGGTCCGCGCCAGCGCAACCCTCTGTTGCTGCCCGCCCGAGAGCTGGTGAGGCCGGCGAAGCGTGAAGTCCTGCATATGAACCAGCGACAGCGCCCGCTTCACCTTCTCCGTCGCATGAGGCTTGGCTACCCCGCGCACTGCCAGGCCGAATGCCACGTTCTCGCCGACCGTCATGTGCGGAAACAGCGCTAGGGCCTGGAAAACCATCCCGATGTTCCTGCGGAAAGTCGGCACACCGGTGACGTCCTCTCCGTCGATAAGCACCTGGCCGGAATCCGCAGTCTCTAGTCCAGCCAGTATCCTTAACGTTGTCGTCTTACCGCAACCGCTGGGCCCCAGTAGCGTAAGAAAGCACCCAGACGGCAGATCAATCGAGATGTCGTTGACGGCCTGGTGGCTGCCGAACCGCTTTGAGACACCTTTCAACAATACGGACGACAAGTCAGACCCCCAGAGCCTTGCGTAGTCCGAAGACCTTCTCGATCGCAATGGCGCCAGCAAGCGTCACGAATATCAGCAGCGCTGATATTGCCGAGATGGAGGGGTCGAAGTTGTATTCCAGATACGCAAGTATCGCGATAGGGAGCGTATTGTTCCTTGAATCCACCAGGAAAAGCGAGACGGCCACATCGTCGAACGAGATGATGAAGGCGAGGATCATGCCAGCGATAACCCCCGGCCGGCAAAGCGGCAACGTGACGTGATAGAACACTCGCGTCGTGCTAGCGCCAAGCGTTCGCGCCGCCTCCTCCAGCACCACGTCGCCACGATTCAGGCTCGCCAGCACCGTGCGAATGGAGTAAGGAAGAACAATCACCACGTGGCCGACTATCAGCCTAATCGCAGAGTCTTTCACCCTTAGGTCCACGCAAGCCACCAGTATCGCAATGCCGACGACGATGGTCGGAACAATCAAGGGCGCCAGCAGGAAGGTCTGCAGCGCCTCGCGCCCGGCAAAATCGGTGCGCGCGATCCCGATGGCGGCAAGCGTGCCTATGGGCGTCGCGATCAAGGTGGCCGCGAGGGCGAGCCATACCGACGTGACCATCCCGCGCTGGAACAGTTCATGGCCGAGCGCTTCGCCGTACCACCTCAAGGACCACCCCTCCGGCGGGAAAGAGGGAACCGCCCCCGCGGTAAAGGACACGATGACGACAAAGAACAGCGGAGCAAGAAGGAAAGCGAGGATTATCCCGACCGCCGTTCTGAGCATCGGGTGCGTCGTGATGTCCATCGCCCTAGCCGACATGCGCCCAGCTCTTGGTCTTGTGCGACAACGCAAAAACGAAAATGAAGGCGAGCGCCATGGAGACTGCGAACAGGATCGCCGCGAGTGCAGATCCGCGCTGCCAGCTGTGCGTAATTACGAACTGCTGATACACGAAATTGGCCAGCATCTTCGCGTCGCTGCCGCCCATCAGAGCGGGAGTGACGTATGCGGACATGGCCAGGCCGAGCACGATCGTTCCGCCGGCCGCGATGCCCGGGAGCGAGAGCGGCAAGATGATCAGGGTTATCACCCGCCACCGGTCGGCGCCGAGGGTTTGTGCGGCTTCCACCAACGCCGGATTGACTCGGTCCAGGGCTGCAAGTATCGAAACCACCATGAACGGAAGCAGTATGTGAACCAGCCCGATGATGACCGCCCCGTGGGAATACATGATGCGAACCGGTTCGGCAGCTCCGAACAGCCCCAGGACGCTGTTGATCACGCCGCGGTCGCCGAGCACGATCACCCAGCCATAGGTGCGAGCCACCACGCTGACGAGCAACGGCGATAGTGCGATCAGGATGAGGATGTTCTTCAACGGCGCCCTTGCGCGCCAGATGAACAGTGCGAGTATGAATCCGGCGATGGCGCATGCCAGCAGGGTGGCGAGCGAATAGGCCACCGTCCTGACTATGACGGTGAGGTAGAAGCTGTCGGCCGCTATGCCGCGGTACGCCTCGCCGGTGAACTCTCCTGCCTTGGAGACGAAACTAAGCGACAGCAGGTAGCCAACAGGCAAAACCAGGAACACGACGACCGCCAATACGGCGGGCAGTGGAAACATCGCGGTATACAGGCCCGCGCCCAGCCTGGCCCTGCGCATAGAGTCGCCGAAAGCTAGGCGCCTACCGGAACCTGCCGCTGCGCATGCCCGAGCATCTCACGGCTGCTTGTCACGCTGGTGAGCCCTCTTGCCAGGAACTTCAGCGAATCAGCATGCAGGTCGGCGTTCGAGTCGAAGTCCGCAACGCAGTCCTCGAGGATCCACATGTTGAAGTCCCGGGCAGCCCCTTCCCTTGCTGCCGTCTCGATCATTCCGGATGTGGTGAAGCCGAGCAACACCACCTCGCTTATTCCATTGGAGCGCAGCAGCAGATCCAGGCTCGTATCCGCGAATGCGCTCCAGCGCCGCGCGATCACCTCCGGCTCGCCGGGTCTTGGCTGCAACCGATCAATGATCTTGCCGCCCCACGCATCGGACCCGCAGAGCGCAGCGACATGCTCCCCGTGGGTGCCGCCCTTCGTAGCGACCCATGCGCGATTCCCGGCTCTGCGAACAACCGGCGACCCTCGACCCATGCTGCCCGGGGTGCTGGACGTGACGAGATGGAGTACCAGCCTGACGTGACGGCGCGCCGCATCGAGCACCTTGGCGATTGGCTCCAGGCGGGAGGCCACGCTCGCGATGCCAAGGCCCGATGTGGCGCAAAGGCCTT